>JAFGXN010000106.1 GCA_016936615.1 Spirochaetales bacterium
TAAGCAGGATAAGCAGGGATTAGTTAATAAAATTTTTATTGCCAATATAAAATATCTTTAGTAAATTACTATTAACACTTTTCAAAAGTTTTTTGTAATAATCACACTTGAATGTAATTTTAACAAGGAGATTAAACAAAAAAACAAGTGTAATATTTTTTTGAGGTAAAAATATGAATTATGAAAAATTTTCAAATGAGATGAACAGGTGCATTGAAGATGCAGCAGGACTAACAATCAAAAACGACAACCCCGAGGTTACTGAAGCTCATATCTTGAAAAGTTGCTTACAAGAAGAGGATTCTCTACTCCTCCACCTTCTCGAAGGATTAGAGACAAATATAAGTAAGTTTTTTTTAGATATAGATAGTGCAATAAGCAAATTACCAAAGGTAACTGGTGGCGCAAATCCAAATTTTTCTCCAAATGGACATAGAATATTGGTAAAATCTGAGGTTTTTGCAGAGAAGAGAGGAGAACAGGTAAATAGCCTAGACTTTTTCCTCTCTTGTATTGAAAATTCACAGATGCTTGCGCAAGTATTTACAAATAACAATATTACCATGGCAAAGACTCAGGCTATGATAGATAAACTCACAAGAGTTGATCAGCAAAATAGCCAAGACCCCAGCAAATCAAAAATTCTAAAAAAATACTGTAGAGACCTAACCGAGCTTGCAGAAAATGATAAATTAGATCCAGTAATTGGTAGAGACGAGGAGATTCGCAGAGTAATGCAGGTCCTTTCGCGACGAACAAAGAACAACCCAGTTCTAATTGGAGAGCCAGGAGTAGGCAAGACTGCAATTGCAGAGGGGCTTGCTCGACGCATTATCGAGAAAGATGTTCCAGATTCGCTGAAGAACAAGAAGCTTCTTGCTCTTGATATGGGCGCACTTGTAGCTGGTGCTAAATTTCGAGGAGAATTTGAGGAACGGCTCAAAGGTGTTATAGAAGAGGTAACTAAGCGGGAGAAGCAGATTATACTTTTTATAGATGAGCTTCACACCATTGTTGGAGCAGGCGCAGCCGAAGGTGCAACAGATGCATCTAACCTCCTAAAACCAGCTCTAGCTCGTGGTCAAATAATGACAATTGGTGCTACAACACTTGATGAGTATCGCAAATATATCGAGAAAGATGCTGCACTAGAGAGGAGATTTCAGCCTGTATTCACAGCAGAGCCCTCTGTATCTAACACTATTGCAATTCTTCGAGGACTGAAAGAGAAATACGAGGTCCACCACGGAGTCAGAATAACAGATGAGGCTGTTATCGCAGCAGCAACACTCTCTGATAGATATATTACAAGTCGATTCCTTCCAGACAAGGCAATAGACCTGATTGACGAGGCTGCAAGTCTGATGAAGATAGAGATAGAGAGCCAACCTATAGAACTAGACATAATTGAGCGGAAGATTAGACAATATGTGATGGAGAGGCAGGCTATAGCACAGGATGATTGCGAGGAGAGTGATGAGAAACTCGAAGAACTGAATGAAAAGATCTCCGAACTCGAGAAAAATAGACAAATTCTCAATATCAGATGGCAAAATGAAAAAGGAATAATCGACGAGATTAGATCATCAAAGGCTCAGATAGATGAGTTGAAGAGCAAGGAGGCAATATTTGAAAGAGAAGGCAACCTTGCTGCAGCATCAGAGATAAAACATGGAAAAATCCCATCGCTTGAAAAAAAGATAGAAGAGCTAACTGCTAAATTCAACAATCTAAGCGGAGAAGAGAGGCTTCTCCGAGAAGAAGTAGATGAAGACGATATAGCAAATGTTGTATCGAAGTGGACAGGAATCCCTGTCTCAAAGATGCTCTCATCTGAGATGAAGAAACTTCTAACACTAGAAGATACTATCGGCAAGAAGGTTATTGGTCAAGAATCTGCAGTAAAAGCAGTTGCAGATGCTATTCGAAGAAACAGGGCTGGGCTCTCAGACGAAAACAAACCTCTTGGCGCTTTTCTTTTTCTTGGCTCTACTGGTGTAGGCAAGACAGAGTTAGCTCGAACCCTCGCGGAGTACCTCTTTGACGATCAAAAATCAATGACAAGAATTGACATGAGTGAATATATGGAAAAATACTCAGTTTCTCGATTAATAGGAGCCCCTCCTGGCTATGTCGGCTACGACCAAGGAGGTCAACTAACAGAGGCAGTCCGAAGACGGCCATACTCTGTAATCCTCTTTGATGAAATAGAGAAGGCACACCAAGATGTATTCAATATTTTTCTCCAACTGCTTGACGAAGGAAGACTAACTGACGGACAAGGCAGAGTTGTCGATTTTAAAAATACAATAATCATCATGACCAGCAATCTTGGAAGCGAGATTATCCTCAATCAAGAAGATGCAACAATAATGGAAACACAGATTGAAGAGATGATAAAAGGATTCTTCAAACCTGAACTGCTCAATAGGCTTGATGATAAGATAATTTTTCACCGACTTGAGAAAAAACATATCCTTGGAATTATAGATATCCAGCTAGAGAGACTAAGCCGAAGGCTTGAGAACTCAGAAATAAAGATAAGCTTCTCAGACCGACTAAAGCAAGACATAGCAGACAAGGGATATGATCCAAGCTTTGGCGCCCGCCCTGTCAAGCGAGTTATCCAGAATGAGCTGCAGAATTATCTGGCAAAGATGATACTTGGAGGGGAAATCAAAGAAGATGACGAAATTTTATTAGATATTGAAAATGACGAAATCTTTTTCAAAAAACTTGGACAACTCCCTGCAAAAATAGTAGAGTAAATTATGAGCGAAGATATACTAATTATCAACAACTATTACAAAGATAAAATTGACCCGCGGAAAGAAGATTACCTAATCCACGGATGGGAGAGCAAAGAGGCTGCAGAAAAAAGGCTAAAACAACTGTTTGACCATCTAGACCTTGTAGGAAAATCAATTATCGACATAGGTTGTGGGGTTGGTTCGCTTCTAAGTCTCATAAAAAAAAATCAGATCAATACAAAATATCTGGGAGTAGATATACTCCCAGATATGATTAAATTAGCAAAGGCAAGACACCCAGAAGGGAACTTCCTCCATTTGGACATATTTAAAGAGAATTTTTTCAAAGAAGGTTCCTTTGACTTTGTCTATAGTTCAGGAATCTTCAATCTAAAGCTGACAAATAACGAAGCCTTTGTTCAAGAGGCTTTTATACTATTTAATTTTTTAGCAAAAGAAAAAATAATGGTAAACTTCCTTCACGAGAACTCTAACAACAGGGAAGAGAGATATTTTTACACAAATCCAGAAAAAATATTTAAACTTATCGAAAAAACAGGTATACTTTATAAAGACATATCAGTAAAGGAAAATTACCTAGCAAATGATTTTAGCATGGTAATTACAAAAAGAGTATAAAATGAAAGACCTTGACCTAGAGCACAAACACCTTCTCGAAGAGAGACTTTTCAATATAGAGACATTCTTATCAGAATATTGCTTCTCTAACCTTTTTTTATTTAGAAAAAAGCACAAATACAAGGTTGGCCTAATCGATGACTGCGTATTTATCTCTGGAGAGAGTTATGATGGAGAAACATTTATCATGCCTTGTTGCAACATAAATGAGATGGCAGACTATTACTTTGAAAATTTTATAAAAATTTCAGAAGAGTTCGACATGATTTTCCCAATTCCTGAGGGATGGCTCCCCCGCTTCGACCACAATCTCTGGCGAAGCGAAGCTTGCGAAGACGATATGGACTATATCTACACCCGCGAGAAGTTATGGCAGTATCCGGGGCGCAAGCTTCATGGCAAAAGAAATCTCTTCAAGCAATTCAATGAACTCTACGAGAGTCAAATACGTGAAATCGACAGTACTAATATCGAGGACGCAAAGAGTGTCTTGCGCAAATGGCAGAAAGATCTGGGAGAGGAGAAATCCGAGACTGATTATTGCCCATGTCGCGAGGGGCTTGAAAATCTTGACATACTCAACCTCAAAGGATATATTGTCTATGTAGATGAGAGAGCTGTTGGATTTACCCTTGGGGAGGTTCTATCCGAGAGTGTCTTTGGTCTTCACTTCGCTAAAGGGGATAAAGATATCAAGGGAATATATCAATACCTTTTCAGCAAGACCGCCGAATTTATGGAGTCGAAGATTGAGTATATGAACCTTGAGCAAGACTTAGGGATTGCTGGTCTGAGAGGAACCAAACTCTCATATCAGCCAGATTTTATGGCAAAAAAATATAGATTATATAGAAAATAGGATGGATAACTATGTCAAAACTATGGCAGAAAGACTACCAAGTCGATAAACTTATTGAAGAATTTACAGTCGGTAATGACTACATAATCGATCAAGAGATTGCAGCCTCAGATTGTGTGGCAAGTATAGCCCACGGCAAGATGCTTAACAAGATTGGAATATTATCAGATAAAGAAATTCAGCAGATTGAAGAAGAATTAAAGGCTATAATAGCAGATAGCATGAACAATAAATTCACAATTGAGATGGGAGATGAAGATTGCCACACAGCAATTGAGAATCGACTTATTTCAAAGATTGGAGAGGCTGGAAAGAAGATCCACACAGGAAGATCGCGAAACGACCAGGTTATCACAGCATTAAGACTGTACATGAAGGCATTTTTGCTAGAATTCACAGACGAGGCGCTTCGATTATGCAACGCAATATACAACTTTTCACAACAGCACAAAGATGTCCCAATGCCTGGGCGAACCCATATGCAGATTGCTATGCCTTCTTCTGTTGGGCTCTGGGCCTCATCATTTGGAGAAGAGATCTCAGATCGAGTATCTCTGATTCTATCGACATACGATATGATTAACAAATCTCCTCTTGGCTCAGCTGCCAGCTACGGAGTACCAATCCCTCTTGACAGGGAGATGACTGCACAGCTTATGGGATTTGATTGCCTTCAGAACAATGTTCTCTATGTGAACAACTCAAGAGGAAGGTTTGAGGCTGAAGTGCTGCACCAGGTAGAGGCAGTTGTCTTGACACTCTCAAAGATTGCGCAGGATTTAATACTTTTTTCAATGCCAGAGTTCAAATACTTTAGCCTTCCGGATTCTCTTTGTACAGGCTCAAGTATAATGCCACAAAAGAAGAACCCGGACGGACTAGAACTAATCCGCTCTAAATCAGCTCTGATTAGCGGCTATGCAGCAAGTATCAACAATATCACAAGATCATTACCTTCCGGCTACAATCGGGATTTCCAAGATACCAAGGATCCATTTATCAAAGGAACTAAGCTTGCATATATGTGCGTTAAGATAATGACTCAGACCTTTGAAGGGGTCAAAGTACATCAAGAGAATTTAGAAAAAGGCTTTATCCCTGAAATTTACGCAACTGATATAGCTATTGAGAAGGCTCTAGCTGGACAAAGCTTTAGAGATGCATACAAGGAGGTTGGACTCAATATCGAAGGAGTTCAAGCCCAGTCTCCAGCAGAATCATTGGGGAAAAGAACAAGTACTGGAACATCAGGCAACCTCAATCTCCAATACCTTGAAGACCAAATCGAAGATCTCTTATTCCAAGCAGAATCACGAAAAAAAGTCTTCGACAAAGCTATCGAAGACTTAGCAAGTCAAAGTGTAACTCTTTTCAGATAATCACTTTGAAACCATATCCAAACAAGAAGGCTCAGGAGAAAACATAGACTTTGAACTAAGTTTTTTCCTAGTCTTCAACCTATCCATCATATACAACCTATCTGTTTGCTGATTTTTCATATTAGAAAGTATAGCATCACGATAATATGCAGATCGCTTTTTCTTGTCCAGAATAATACTATATAATTTCTCATGAGTATCATCTGAGGAATAGTTATATTTCTCAAGAATTTGCATCTTTGCTTTATAGGCTCTGAACAACTCAGCAATTGAAGCGACAATCTCAGATTCGTATTTAACATAAAAGGTTAAAACCTCCATATCTGAGTTAACACAACTCTGCTGAAACTCTTGAGCCTTCAGTAAATTATCAAAATGCCCATCAATTCGCTGAAGATCAGCACACGCCATTTTATATAGACAACTCACAACACTTACCTTGAGATATTTACACCATGATAGTCATGTGTCTGAGGAATTGGTGTACTCTTGAAAATTTGAATCCAAGCCGATTTCAACTCCTCTAACATAGTAGCTATCTCTGGTAAAGATCCCTCTTCCTTTTTTAAATTTGCCTCAAGTAATTGCTCGTTAAAAAACCTATATAAACTAAAAAGATTACTAGCAATATCACCACCCTTCTCAAAATCCAACGAGACCATCAATTCAGTAATAAAGTCTTGTGCCTTTTTTATTGCATCATTGACCTTATCACATTTCACATCAGAAGCTCTCAAAAGCTCTGTAGCAATCTTGACATTCTTGATTGCCCCGTCATAAAGCATAATAATAAGTTTATCCTGCCCTGCTGTCTTAACCTTTGTCTCTCGATATGCATTTAAACCGTTCTGTTGTAGCAAAATACTGCCTCCTATAACTATTCTTTATTATTATCGTTACTTTTTAGCAAATTCTTAAACATAATCTACAATAAATCCGCAGCCAATTCAGCTAATTTACTTCGTTCAGATTTTGCTAAGGTAACGTGGCCAAATAACTTTTGACCCTTGAAGGCTTCTACGAGATACGAAAGTCCATTAGAATTTTCATCAAGATATGGATTATCAATCTGGTATGGATCTCCAGTTAGAATAATCTTTGTGCCTTCCCCTGCCCTACTAACTATGGTCTTAATTTCGTGCGGTGTCAAATTTTGAGCCTCATCAATTATGATTATCTGGTCAGGCAGAGATCGTCCACGAATATAGGTCAAGGCTTCGACTTCAATCAAATTTTTGCTAACAAATGATTCTGCATTCTTGTACTCTGGCTTCTTTAGACGGGTTATTATAAAATCTAAATTGTCAAAGAGTGGCTGCATCCAGTGCGACATCTTCTCTTTTTTATCACCAGGTAAAAAGCCAATATCCTTACCCATTGGGATTACAGGGCGGGAGACAAGCATCTTATTGTAGCGTGAATTTTCTGAGACAAGCCGCAATCCAGCAGCTAGAGCTAACAGTGTCTTTCCAGTTCCAGCTTTTCCCACTAAACTAACAAGAGGAATATCCTCATTCAAGAGCAGGTTAAAAGCTATCTTCTGAATATCATTAAGTGGCTTAATTCCACTTATCGAGATAGGAAAATCCTCAGACATAGGAACAACCTGCTGGGATTCACCATCATAACGACCGACCCAAGTGTGACCATTAGGCGCCTTCGCAATAATATGTTGGTTACAGAACATCTCATTTTCTATTGTAATTGAATCTCCATTTGCAAAGAAGTCAAACTCCTCCTGCGATAGACTTATCTCGATGAATCCAGGATACAATAAGGAGTTGTCAACTTTCTGCTTCTCATAATCAACAGCCTTAATACCTAGCGCATTTGCCTTGACGCGAGCATTTATATCTTTTGAAACAAAAAACACCTTCTTATTTTCTTCTTCCTGAAGATAGAGAGCTGCTCCTAGTAGTTTATTATCAACAAGATTGTGCTCAATTGTGTTAGGAAGACTCATCCTCTTTGTGAGAATCCTCAGAGTAATGTTATTTGCAATCTTTATTCCAACTGAGAAATCACCCTTATTCGAGTATGAATCTAAATTCCTTATTGCTTCACGAACATTACGTCCCTTCTCATCTGAGTGCGATTTCAAGTGGTCTAGCTCCTCTAGAACCCAAATAGGAATAACAACCTCATTTCCTTTAAATGATAAAAAAGCATCAGGCTTGTGAATAAGAACATTTGTGTCTAAAACAAAACTTTTTTCAGTATCTGACATTTTGACCTCCTCCTATTCATATGATAAGATATAAATGCCGATAATTCAAAGAGAAATGTAAAAATTTTGTAATAAACGATTACGTTAGTATATTATATATTGGGGTTTTTTATTTTTTTTAAGACTGGGGGTCTTTTATGGTTAAGAAAATTACATATTTTTTATCAATATTTTTCATTATAAATATGGTATCATGTGATGCATTTAGCAAGGGAAAATTAAAGGTCGAGGTTAACTTTCCGCCTGAGTTGATTGTAAGCCCAGAAGTGGTAATGACAATTACTCCAGTAACTGAGGGGCAGGAAGTTATTTCTGCAACATTGACAATAACAGGAACACAAGCAATCTACGAAAACAATGAGATTCCAGTAGGGGATTACTCTATAGCAATCACATTGCAGGATGGATCACTTATATTCTGGGTTCTTACTGATACATTCAAGGTAGATCCTATGACTAAGACTCTTGTTACTTTCAATGTTTCAGAGGATAAATTTACCTCGAAGCCACTATATCCGCCTGTGTTCAGTGTTACTCACAATAATGGTACTAGCTTTCCAACAACACTAACAACCCCATCAGTAGGCGCATCTATATATTACACCCTTGATCCGACCCTTCCTGATGCTGAGAATCCACAAAACGGAACACTATACTCTTCATCTGTCAGTTTCAACCTAAATGATATTGCACATGCAGTATCAAGCAAAGAGGGATGGATTACATCAGAGGCTACAACTTTTAACTTTATCCGACCTACTGATATACCAGTAATAACCAATAATACAACAGACCCATTTGCTAGCTATCTTGAATATGAGTTCACAAAGACAGATGCTGAACTCACCATCTACTATACACTTGATGGGTCTTTTCCTCAGCCTGCAACCGCAACAAGTATTGCAAACAATGGAACAATAGATATATCAGAAGGGAATATAACAGTAACAGCAGTTACCCATAAGAGCGACTATCTAACTTCTAATTCTGCCTCTACTACCAGCAGAAAAATGGCCACACCAACCTTTGCAGATTTAACCGAGACAGGAACTCCTGGAGAATATCAGATAACTATAAACTCGACCGATGCTGATGCTATCATCTACTACAGAAATGATGGAACTTCACCAAGCCTTGTCTCTGATACAAATGTAACGCCGGGGACAACTATTACTTTTAACGGTTCAAACAATCTAATAGCTATTGCCACAAAAGCTGGTGCAATCAAGTCAAGCGATGCTACTTTTTATAGTGTGTTAGGCGAAACTCCTATAATTTCTGATGCTAGATTTAGCTTAAAAGATGCTCTTGAGATTGAGATAACTGCAACAGGCTCTGACTCTATTTATTATACCGAAAATGGAAATGATCCTGTAAAAGATGTAGAAGGAACATTGTACGCCACAATTTTTGCACCAACACCAGGAACCGGAACAATCAAGGCTAAGGCCTACTTTTCAGATTACCTTCCTTCAGCCATTGCAAGTCAGATTATAGAGACCCTTGTCGCTCCAACAATCGAATTAGGTCTTCTCAACCAATTAACAATCACCCACGCAGATGCAACCCACATATATTTCACAACTGATACAACAGATCCAAGTGGCGCAAGCTCAACCCTCTACTCTGCTGGTGTTCAGATACCTCATGCTGCAACAGCAACCACAACAGTTAGAGCTCTAGCTGCAAAAGAATTTGCTTTTTCTAATACTAATCAACTTGATATTGGAACAAAAACCACCACTCCGGTACTTTCAGATAATCGTGGAGTAAATATCCTAGACACATTAGAAATACTAATAACTCCTCAGGGCGGAACAACAACCTACTACACTCTTGATGGAAGTAACCCATTTACTAACTCTGCACGACTAACATATGCTGCTCCTGTAACAGTGTCACCAACTCAGACATTGAAAGCTATCTCTACTGTTATTGATGAATTAACCTCAGATGAGGCAAGTGCTGATGGAACTGCGCTTGCAGAACCTACAATGACTCTCAATGCCAACTTAACAGATGATAACATTATTACTATAGATGGACCAGTCGGAAGTTCACTTTTCTATACAACAGGAGTTGCCCCAGCAGATCCAACAATCGGCGATACCTATGCTGCTCCGTTTGCAATCTCCCCCGGAGATACCGTGAAGGCTGCTGCAGGCCAGACCGACTTTAATCCATCATTTGCGCAGCAGACATTCAGCGCGCAGGCAACAGCTCCAACATTCACAGATGAACGTTCAGCTTCGACTGAAGCCTTGAGCATAGGAATCACAACAACAGAGAGTGGTGGCACAAGCTACTACACAACAAACAACACAGATCCAGTTGCAGCAGGAATAGAATATGCTGGCGCTTTTGCTCCAGGTGCAACAGATCCAGTGAGAGCAATAACCCGACTCATCGGAAAATTCTACTCAACAGAGGCATCTTTGACAATAGCACAAAATACAGCTCCGGTTGTAACTCTTGGCAAGCTTAACGAGGTAACAATTACCCCAGAAGCTGGCAAAGAGATATACTATGCAGATAATGCAGATCCTCTAACTGGAACACTTGCAGGCGCAACACTTATCCTAGACCTTGTGGCTACGATAAATCTACGAACAATCAAGGTAGATCCACTCCAGACAGGTTCAATCTCTGCAATCAACCACCCATCGGCAGAAACAGCACTCAACGTAGTAGCTCAAAGCTCTACCCCAGTGCTAAGTGATGGTCGTGGCGGTAATTACTTTGATCAGCTAGCTGTCTCTTCAAGTGTCGTTGGTGCTGAAGAGAGTTACTACACTCTTGATGCTACCACACCACGAGAGGCTGGAACTGCAGGAAGTACCCTAGTCGCAGGTAACGTGACTGTCCCATTTGATGATGGACTGAATTTTCAAAATACAGAAGATGGAGTACTTGTATCTGAAGTTGCAACAATAGATGGAACAAGACTTACCACCCCAGTAATAACCCTTAATGCAGATAGCGAATTTGAGATTGCAAGCGCAGATGGCGGATCAATATACTATACCACTGATGGCTCAGATCCAACCTTTGCAGGAATCGGAACTACCACTACCCTTTATGCAGGCGCAGTTGCAATAGCAGCACCTACCACAATCAAGGCTATCGCAGTTGATGAGTTAAAAAACCCATCGCTTGTCGCAGAGGAGTTATTTGACGAACAGGCAACCTCTCCAACATTCACAGATGAGAGAGCAGCCTCAACTGATGCGCTAAGCATTGGAATTACTACTAACGAAGTTGGTGGCACAAGCTACTATACAATTGATGATACAGATCCTATCGCTGCAGGAATTGAGTACCTTGCACCTTTTAATCCTGGCCTTGCTCCTGATCCTGTAAGGGCAATTAGCAAACTTGCTGGTAAATTAATATCAACAGAAGCCTCTTTGACTATTGGGCAGAATACAGCTCCGGTTGTAGCGCTTGGCAAGCTTAACGAGGTAACAATTACCCCCGAAGCAGGTAAAGAGATCTACTATGCAGATAATGCAGATCCTCTAGCTGGAACACTCGCAGGCACAACTCTTCTCCTAGACCTTGTGGCTACGATAAATCTGCGAACAATCAAGGTAGATCCACTCCAGACAGGTTCAATCTCTGCAATCAACCACCCATCGGCAGAAACAGCACTCAACGTAGTAGCGCAAAGCTCTACCCCAGTGCTAAGTGATGGTCGTGGCGGTAATTACTTTGACCAGCTAGCTGTCTCTGCAAGTGTCGTTGGTGCTGAGGAGAGTTACTACACTCTTGATGCTACCACACCACGAGAGGCTGGAACTGCAGGAAGCACCCTAGTCGCAGGTAACGTAACTGTCCCATTTGATGATGGACTGAATTTTCAAAATACAGAAGAGGGAGTACTTGTCTCTGAAGTCGCAGCAATCGATGGAACAAGACTCACCAGCCCAGTGATCAGCCTAAATGCTGATGACGAGGTTGAGATTACAAGCCCAGATGGTGGATCAATTTACTACACCACTGATGGATCAGATCCAACCTTTGCAGGAATCGGAACAACCACGACCCTATATGCAGGCGCTATTGCAATCGTTAATCCTACAACAGTCAAGGCAATTGTAGTTGATGAGTTAAAGAATCCATCAGAGATAACTACCCAAACCTACGACACCCAGGCAGCAGATCCAGTATTTGTCGATGGCCGAAGCGGGGATCTACAATTCGATCTTGTTATAGAAATAACAAAAGGCGATGCTACAGACTCCACATACTATACAACTAATGCCCCTGCTAGTACCCCAACTTCAGCAGATACAGAGTATGATGGAACACCAATTGCAACAGCAGGAATAGACCTTATCAGGGCAAAAAGCTACTCTGACACCAGCTTCAACTCTGGTGTAGCAGAACTAGATATCTCGACACCTCTAACCGATCCTGTGATCTCTGTTAACGGAGACGAGCTGATTGTAATAACTGCGGATCCAGCTGATACTATCTACTACACAATAGACGGAACAAGTCCTATCAACAATAATTCAGCACTAGTATATTCAGCGCCATTTGCTGTAACAGCAGGAACATTCATTAAGGCTATTGCAACCAGAGAATTATACAAAAACTCTGCGGAGGTTCAGGCTCAAGCTGAGCGAACACCTCAACCTGTAATCTTAGACAACAGAGTAGATTATAGAACTGCCCTAGAGATACAATTCTCACTAGCTGGCGCTACAATATACTATACACTTGATGGAACTGAGCCAAGCGAAGCATCAAGCTCCACTACCTCTGGAACATTAATAGATGCGTCTGCAGCCACTGAGATTAGAGCCTTCGCAACAAAGCCAGGCTTCCTAAGATCCGAAACTGTAACGCAAGAGGTAGTCCAACTAGTTGCACCTACTCTAACGCTAAATGTAGATGATACAATTACAATCGAAAGTAGCGATGCAGGTGCTACATTCCACTATACAGATGATGCAAGTGATCCTATGGTAAGCGGAACTACTGTAACCTATGCGGCTCCATTCTTAATCACCAACCCAACCCAGGTTAGATCTGTAGCCTCTGCAGAATTCTCTCATGTAAGCCCTGAGACAGACACAACATTTGACCAGCAGACCGATGCACCAACAATAAGTCCAGAAGGCGCAACAATCTATAACCAAGAGAAATCTATAACAATATCTGCGCCTGTATCTGCGCCTGCAGCTAATCTCTACTACAGCATAGATGGCGGCGCTACATGGACAGAGTATACAGCACCAATCACAGTATCAGTATCTGGAACAACTGTATTGGCGAAGGCTCAAACGCCAGGAGAGTTTGCCTCTACAGCAGCAAGCGAAACCTATACGATCAAAGTTCGACAACCATACACAGTATCTATCATCGACAACGGCGATGGAACATATACAGTTCAACTTGCGGTTGATACTGCTGGTGCGACAATATATTACATAATCGACGATGTTGTTCAACCAATAACCGAAGGTGGAGCAGGAGAGACAGAGTATGCAGGAGGAGATATTATTGTTCCTTCTGGAAAGACTATCTCCTTCAGAGCCTTCAAGACAGATTGGACCCCATCTGACCAGACAAATGCAACGATGAACTAAAGGAAAGAGTGAAAATATGAAAAATAGTTTTTTAAGAGAGAGAGATAAAAAAAAGAGAAACACAACATTCACCAAGAAAAAGGCACTTCTGATACTTTTTCTTGTGTGTGGAATTCTTACACAGCTATCAGCACAGGAGGCAGAAGAACCATTTGAAATGCCATTTGGACCTAACGAAGACAGGATATACTCTCTCTTCTCTCCAGATTTAGCTCTTGAGCGTGCTCTTGGATTTTCAAGCTCTAGCCCCTTCGGGCTGATGCTTAATCCAGCTTCAGGCTCACTTTTTTCGCAACTAACAATTGAGTTCAACTACACTCAGGGCTTTGGATATGGACAATCATACCTAGCACCTGAGTCAGCAGATCCAGTCTATAACGCCTTCGGCTACTTTCTCAACGGTGGAGTAACCATCCCGACAGTCTCAGGCTCATTCACAGTACTTGGCTCATTCCTCTACAGCAATGCACTCTCTTTCCCTGTAGAGATGTACACTGGCGGCGGATTCTACTACTCCCACCTTGTCAAAGAAAACCTCGCAATCGGCGGCGGCATCAAGGCTTTCGGAAGTATAATCCCAGGTCAAGCAACCCCTTCGTGGAGCTTCACCGGCGACTTCGGAATTATCCATACCCCTCGCAATGTCAAACATGTAGAAGATTTTCTGTGGGGATTTGCTCTGCGAAATATAGGCTGGGGAACAGCAAATGTCGATAATACATTTTTATCACTCTTCACACCTGAAGTGAACGTGAATTTCAACTTTTTCAAGCAAAAAGGAACCTCTCTAGGATTCTTCTCCTCAATGAGCCTCCCAGCACTTCAATCTCTCGAAATACAAGCTGGACTATCAGTCAAATACGATGATATGATTACCTTTGCCTTTGCTACCACATTCAGACTTGATGATTTTCTAGCTGAGACGAAAAGATATGCTAACCTTATTCCTGCACTTATCCTCAAATACTCATACCGCAGTGCAAAGCAAGAAGATGCTACAGAAGATTTCTCCGTAGAGCTCACCGCATCTACCTTCGCAATTGAAAATCAGATATGGACCACAGGTCTTGGAATAAAAAGTAGCTTTGGAACACGAGTTCAGACCCTCAACTTCGGAACTACCCAGTTAATATATGTGGATGAACCAATTCTATATGAAAAATATGATAAGATCACATTCGAACAGGTCGATTATATTGCAAATCAAGATATCAGAATCTTTGCAATCCCCAACTCGACCCCGATCCTTGAAAGTTTTGACATACCAGTAAGGGTCAAGCAAGGTATTAAAATAAAAAAATTCTACATAACTGTTTTCGATTTGAAGAAAAAGACAATCCTTCGAGATGAGATATTTGCTGAAAAAGGACAAGTAGACAAGGGAGATGTAATCTATTTCGATGCGACCCACCCAATCACAAGCAAGAATATTCCTTACGGAATTTATAATTTTCAAATTGAGGCTGAGGATACTGACGGAAGAATCTACAAGACAATTCAATACAAGTTTTTGCTAGATGATATATCCTACCTCTATGTGAAGCAGGCGCAGACAAGAAAAGAGAAATTTGTTAACACAAACAGAGAGTATCTAATCGAGCAGTTTGGTTCCTACGAGCTAGAGTGGCAATTCACAATAAGCAACTCTCTCACAGGAATTGTAAAAAAAGGTTCAATCCGCAATGGTCAACCAGAAGAGTTTCTCTGGGATGGGCTTTCTGATAACGGAATGAAAGCACCAGATGGAATATACACCTACGAGATTTTCTGCATCTCAAAGCGAGGAAATAAAGTCTCAGGTGGAATTAAGACCTTCTACATCGATTCAGGTGACTTTAAGATTTTTCTTGAATTAACCACAAACATCTTTGACATAGATGTCCATAAAGAGTTCAGAATATCTCCAACTACTGAGAATATTAGAAATGTTTCATGGTGGAAGATAGATATACTCGACAGCAAGCAAGACCTTGTATTTGAGACAGATAAATACTACAATATACCAACAGATTATAGATTCAAAGGCTATGACAAAAACGGGGAGAAGCTAAAGCCAGGCTTCTACTCTGCAAGGATAATTGTCTCCTACACAAGTGGAGATATTAGAATTGCACTATCTGAAACATTTGAAATAAGGTGATAATATGAAAAAGATTTTAACATTAATAATGTTTTTTACATTAAGTACAGGAATATTTGCAGAACCAGATATAATATTTAGACAGAACTACTCGCTCCCAATCTATTATTACCACTACGTCAACTATGTTAAGCCGAATCCAGGTCTCAGAGAGGTTCGAACATTTACACAAAACAAGCAAATCTCCGACTTCGGAACTGATTTCTTTGATCAATCACTTAATTTTCGAAAAATCGACAAAGATACATACCTATTCCAAGAAGGTGAAAACCTGACTAAGGTGGTTTTTCTTGAAAAAGAGAATCAACTTGAGCTAAATATCTTCCAGCATAGCCAACTTATCAACAAGGTAAATATAATCTTTGAAGATTCCAGAATAAAGACTATCTGCACCGATACCTTTAGCCGAGGGGAACTTACTACTCGCAGAGTTGATGACTACTTCTACAACAGCAAAGCAACAAAATACATAGATAAGCTCCCAACCAGTCATATCTCCAAGCTCTACAACAACAAGCTAGCCTTCCTCGATGGATTTACCAAGACTTTCACCATAGAGAGAGGAAAATACATAGCAACAAAAGAGAAAGGTAGCTTCACGATTAAAGAAATTTTTTCTATAAAAGGGGATAAAGCCACCGAGTATATCAGACAAGTAATTGAAACAAAGACAGGAAAGATCTCAAATGTCACACAGGTTGTTCTAGAATATGACAGAAATGGGCAGATAAAGTCTGAGACAAGGTCTACAAACAACCAGCAAACTTTCTCTAAACGTATCTTCGAAGAAGGAGATTTTATCATTGTAGAAATAAAAAGCCTGAAAGAGACAAAAACTTTCAAGCTTGATAAAAGGCAAAATAACTGGACAGAGTGCACCGACAACAATCTCGAAGTATGGTACAGAGAGTACCTTTACTAATGGCGAGTGAAATACTCGCGATAGCCTTGATCTACAATCTCAATAATCTCATCACGATGGATAAAATTTACTAGATTGGTTGTCAATTTGTTCACCATAATAGCTCGAATCTCAGCTGCAATCTTGAGTCTATCGTTTATGCTAACATCCTTTAAGGCCATTGAATGAGTATCCTGCCACTCCTTGAATACTCGCCCCATCAATGCGAAGAAGAAATCCACCGTAAGTCCAGTTCTCTGGCTAAAGATTTCTGAGATATAAACCACAAATTCCTTGTTCTCTTCGTAAGCTAAAAAATTAAAGACTGGTGCGGATGTATCGACCGAAGTTGACCTGACCTCTTTCTCTGAGCTAGATGTTCCCATAAAAAAACCCCCTTTACTATCCGTTTTAAGGATAATAAAGGGGAGAAAGAAAATCAAATTTATAATTAATTTTTTATCGGAATAGTAACATATGAGGATAAATCCCCACCGCGACCAAGTTCAAACTGAGTACCTTTTAGAGCTTCTTTATCCTGAAAAAAAGCCCCGTGATCAGCGCCAGAAATTGCGACACGAAGCCTATATCCAGCAGGAACAAGAACAGAGATTGGAGTCATCGCAAAATTATAATACTCAAACTTACCTGTATCCGCAGCCAAAGCATCGCTTGACAAGAATGAGTGATATGGACCAAACTCAACAACACCCTCAGGCTTCTGAGAGATCTTTCTGTGTTCAGCCATCAGCACACCGTCCGAGATAACCTGAACCTTACCTTTAGGAGAGATAATTTCCAGATAGACTCGAATCATTGGATTAGCCTTATTTGTCTTAATATATAGATCAAGAATTGGATGACCAGTGATCTCAGTATCCCTCTCCAATATTGGACTATCATAGACTAAAAGCGTCTGATCTCGTTGAGCAAAATCTGCCTTCCATGCCTTCCCTGCAGGAAATGCAAATAAATTATATCGCGCAAAAGGGGCTGAAGTCGACTCGATATCAATATCGTAGAGATCTGCATGAAACTCCTGCGAGGATTCTTGCGCTAAAGTATTAGAATCAGAAAGATAGAATTTGGTATCAGAAAAACCTCTTGGTGGCCATACATCGGTTTTTTTCCATCTCTTCTCCCCGAGTGTGTAGTAGTTAATCTCTCTACCCCACTGCTCAGCTTCGCCCTCTCCTTTCAAAAATGTATCAAAAAATCTCAAAGACTCCTCACTCAAATTCAACTCCTCAGCTTTACCTGAGTAAAAAAGCTTCTCATATCCACCAGACATATGGCTCCAAGGACCAAGATAGACCCTAAAGTAATTGTCAGGTAGTGCATAAAAAGTCTTCAAAGCAGAATTCGCACCAAGTCCATCAAACCATCCATCGCGAAACATTACAGCAACGCCAGAATCTGCAATATCATCCATCACAACGTGGGGACTAATCGAATCCAACCCGTAACCAAGAGATTCGACAAGATCATCAGAGTATTTATACTCGTCAAGCTCCTCAGCTAAATCTATATTATCTTCATGCTGTTTCAACGCAAGATGAAGCTCACTCTTGCCAGCCTCATCTCCAACCGGCCTAATACTCTTCATTACAATTGAGATTAACCCAAGATCCTTTGTTGAATTTAGATCTAACCCGCGGTTAAAATCATTCCAGTTCTTGATAAACTTCAGATTATAGCCACCACCAGGCAATCCAAGATCTCGGTAAAGGTCATAAAAACAGATGTTAGGGTAGATAGCCTTTAATGCGGGGTGTTTCTTAGATGCAGCCAAAAGTTGAATTGTACCGAGGTACGAAGGTCCAAACGTACCAACATTACCGTTGCTCCACTCCTTTTTCGAGATCCAGTCAATTATCTCATATGTATCTTGAATCTCAGCTGGCGACCATGGCGCCTCCCAGGTTCCAAATGAGGCCCCAGTTCCCCTGACATCTGCGATAACAACTGAATAACCGTTTGCCAGATAAAAATCCCTCTCCCCTGTCAGCATAGAAAGATTCAAACTAGTATCAACATAGCGCCAATACCGGGTAAATTGAACTAAAGTAGGAACCTTCTGATCAGCAGTCATATTGTACGGCATCCAGGTATCCACCGCTATCTTAGTTCCATCACTCATCTGCAAGTATTGCGAGCTATATAACGGGAATCTACCATCGATGGTGTGTGTCTTACACGAAAAAAATATAGAAATAACAACAAATACTAAATTTAAATAGAATGTTTTCTTTTTCATAACTCCTCCTTTTTAAATTATACAATAAAAAATCTAATTTTAAAGAATAAAAATAAAACAAAGTGTTTAGAATTGACAGCAGGTAAAAAAAATTATAAACTTTCATAGATGAAAAAAATCAATTTTTTCTTACTAATAATATTAACAACTACGCTAAGTCTACTACTCCTTGCTGATGTCGATGCAAGTAAACCAGTTATATCTTGCGAGCTTTCCTCATATACATATGACGGAGAGAGCTCAGCCGAAGTAAATTCAATAACTGTTAGTGGCGATTTCTCTGTGACAGGGAGACTTTTTCAGACAATAGCAACTAAACCTTCAACCTTTAACTATGCAGATTTTAATCTAGGCGAAGTAAAAGGAAGAGTCTACAACTCAACATCTGGCACAAAGAAGAGTGAATGGGCAACAATAGCCTTCACTGGCGACAAAGATGACCTAACACTCAATATTGTTCTAGCCGACCTTTTCTCTGTACTCCCATCTGCAGACTCAAGAGTAGATGTGCTTCTTAAATTTGCAGATAAGACATATATCGAAGAGAGCGATCCAGAGAAGCAGATAGATTATCCTGCATTTGCCAACCTGGTTTTTACATATGAAAAGCCTTAGTCAACGACTACAAAGATATTTTCCCGCTGCCTTCATCCTTGAGCCAGCATTCATAATTTCTGTAATATTACTAATTTTCAACGACTTCTATCTCAAGAGATCAGGTAAAGTACCATTTATCGCTGGAAAACTATCAGATTTCTGCTTGATGATAATCTTTCCATTTTTTCTATGCCTTCTATTTGTTACAATAAGATACCCAATAGATTGTTTGGTTAGTTTTTTTTGTAAAAAAAAAGAGAGAACACTCTTCTTGCCGCGATGGGTCATTATAAGTGCCTTGTTTATCTCAGCGACAGTGATGACTCTTCTGCAATTTTCCGACATATTTAACCAGCTGGTGGTCGCATTCATGGAGATTGGTCGTGGCAGAGATAATTACTATCTATTGACAAAAGATCCATCAGATATAGTCTCTCTTGTCAATCTTATCCCAGCTGCCTTGATCTTACGAGAATACTCCACGAAGACTAATCAATCTCCTCGACCTTGAAGAGCTTGGATTTTTTTCCAATTAAATAGAAAATCAAGAATTCCAAACCTAATACAGCAAGCGCGACAAGAATCCAGATCCAATTGTGACCTTCAGCTATCTGAAAGAAGAGTGTCGATACTGCCCAGGCTGTAGATGTCAGATAAAAACCCATCAGCCAGCCGTACAATCTGCCAAGCTGCTTGACTGCGACAACAAATGCAGCAATACATGGGAAATATATCAAAATAAAAAGCAGATAAGCGTAGGCAGATGCTGGAGTAAAATTGTCCTGCAACCTTGCAGCAAGATCATTAGAACCCTCCTGCTGCGAATCATCAGATCCTATCCCGACTAGACCTGCAAATCCCTCTGGAATAGCGATAAAGGCTTCGGCTATTCCTCCCCAAAAGGAGAATTCCTCTTCCTCTTGCAGAGTAGCTAACTCATTGCTAGCATAGATTTGGCTATATAATGAATCGACAGTTGCTATAACTGCCTCTTTTGCAAACACACCAGTAAAAAACCCAACACTTGCAGGCCAATTATCCTTCTCAATTCCCATTGGAGTAAAAACAGGAGTGACAGCCTTGCCAGCATATTCAAGTAGAGAGGAACCTTGCTGCTCAGCACCAAAGACAACCTTTTTATCTTCGAACTTGATCGAATTCAGAACACTTAGGATAGAGACCGCTATAATCATAACAACACCAGCACGATAGATAAAAGTCTTTAACCTCATCCATGTATGAAGTAAGATATGTTTCATTCTTGGGGTATGGTATGGTGGAAGCTCCATCACAAAATGGGAAACTTCTCCTTTGAAGATCGTCTTTTTGAGTAGTAGACCAGTTAAGACAGCAAGCATAACTCCAGCAAAATAGATTGAGAATACGATTAGCCCAGCATGATTCTTAAAAAAAGCATTCGCAAATAATGCATAGACAGGAAGCCTAGCTCCACAAGACATGAGAGGAACCATAAAGGTAGTCATCATCCTATCCCGTTTCTCTTCAAGCGTTCTAGTACTCAAGATAGCAGGCACAGTACAGCCAAAGCCGACAAGCATAGGAACAAACGACTTCCCGGGCAGACCAATCCAACGCATAAATCTATCCATAACAAATGCTGCCCTAGCCATGTAGCCTGAATCTTCGAGAATAGACAACATCAGAAACATAAAAAATATAACAGGAATAAAGGTTGCAACAGTTGTAAGACCAGATCCGATACCATCTGCAAGCAAGACCTTAATCCAGGCTGGTGCACCAATATTTGACAATAAAGAACCAAGTCCATCGACAAATATAGTACTCATAAATATATCAAAGAAATCTATAAAGACACCACCAATCTGTATCGCTACAAAAAAGACTAGAAACATAACCCCCAAGAAAATTGGTATTCCCAGAAACTTATTCATCACAAATCTATCAATAGAATCTGTGAAGGTCTCTTTTGCAGAGCGCATCTTCTGTACATCGCGCGAAACTCCATGGACAAAGCCGTATCTATAATCAGAAATGACAACATCGGAGGGATCTTTAAGAATTTTTTCAACAGAAGAGAGATCAGAAACAAACTCCGAATAGGGAAAATCCTTACTCTTCTCAGCCTTCTTTGTAAACAATGGATCCTTCTCTAACAATTTCAGAATAGACCAACGGCCACTAGTGTTATCATTAAACTCAGGCAAAGAGACAACGCTGGGGATATATTTGGTTATAACAGACTCAATCTCATTCGGATATGACACAGAGAAGGAAGAATTAGGCTTCCTGTCTGAAGATACTATTGCAGGAAAAATTTCCTTCACCTCAGAAAGATCTGTTCCTGCCACATATAAGACCTCGACGCCAAGATGTCGCTTAAGATGATCCACATCAATAGAGATATGTCGCTTTTGTGCAAGATCCTTCATATTCAAAACTAAGATAACTGGAAGATTCATCTCTAGCAACTGAGTAGTTAAGAATAGATTTCGCTCAAGATTAGTTGCATCAACAACATTTAAGATTATATCAGCATCATTTGACAAGAGATAGTCTCGAGAGACAACCTCATCCTCAGAATCAGCAGTTAAAGAATAAATTCCTGGCAAATCAACAAAGTAAAAATCCTTTTCCTGAAATTTTACATGACCTTCCTTCTTCTCGACAGTTACACCAGGCCAATTACCAATCCTTTGCCTACTCCCAGTCAACTGGTTAAAAATTGTAGTCTTTCCACAATTAGGATTACCAGCAAGAGCAATTTTATAACTATTCACAACAACCTCATCTATTCAACTATAATCTTATCTGTCATCCCAGAGCCAATGACACATTTTACACCGCCGACCTCTACCAAATAGGGATGACTTTTACTTCCACGAATAACAGTAAGAGCTCTTCCACGAAAAATACCAATTCCATATAATTTTTGCCTAAGCCTTCGCCCACCATCAATAGCCTTAACTACGACCTTGTCTCCAGGTTTTAAATTAGACAATAGATTCACTTTTTCAGCTTCTGCGTTCATGTTAGTCTCTCCTAAACTAATTTAATAATAACAACAATAATTGTCAAGCCATACAAGAGGAGGAAAAAGAAGCTTTCAAAAAGTATTGAAGAAACTGAATAAACAAGGTATTATGTAAAAGAGGAGAGAAAGATGGATTTAGAACAACTTCTAGAAAAAAACCGTTCGTACAGGCGATTCGACTCAAATTTTTCTATAAAACGAGAGACACTTGAAGATCTTGTTAATCTAACAAGGCTTGGAAGCAGTGCTGCAAATAGACAACCATTAAAATTTTATATATCTAACACAAAAGAAAAAAACGATGAGATATTCAGTCAATTAAAATGGGCTAGCTATCTATCCGAGTGGGAAGGTCCTGCCGATAATGAAAGACCATCCGCCTACATAATAATTACGCTAGACAAGGATATTGCAAAAGATCCTTGGTGTGACCATGGGATTGCTGCGCAGAACATTCTTTTAGGCGCAGTAAGCAGAGACCTTGGAGGATGTATTCTCGGAGCATTTAGCAAGCAGTCTATCAAGAAAGCAGTTGAAGCTCAAGATAACCATGAACCACTACTAGTTATCGCAATTGGCAAGCCAGCTGAGACATCAATTGTCGAGGAAATTCCCGAGGATATTAGACATGTCAATGACTCTATACGATACTACCGAGACGAGAAAGGAATACATCGAGTGCCAAAACGACCACTTGAGGAGATAATTGTAAACTAATGGGTGAAAAATTCAAAATTCCAGAACATATTGATTTAGAAAGGGTCAAGGCTCTAACAGAGAGAGAGATTTCGCACTTAACAATTGCAGCACGAGATGCTGTTCTCGATATAATGAGAGGCGGAAAATATCTAAGACCAACCTTTCTTCTTCTTGCCTCGGAAACGAAAGATAAAATTCCAGACGAAGCATACGGTGCAGCAGCAGGCTTAGAGCTAATACACCTCGCGTCGCTGATCCACGATGACATTATAGATAGATCTTCAACTCGTAGAGGGATGCCCTGTCTACATAAGACAGTCGGAGTGAAGCAAGCCCTACCGGTGGGGGATTTCTTGTATGCAAGAGGATTTCGACTAATATTTGAGAAGACCAATCCACAGACACTTCCCTCAATCTTAAACGCAGCAGAAGGGATCTGCCTAGGCGAGCTAAGACAGAATGAAATGATAGGGAAAAATGTCCTAAAAGCAAAGTATATAGAAAACATCAGGTCCAAGACAGGAATATTATTTGCCGAAGCACTGACTTGTGGTGACAGCTTTATAGAGCCAGAATTGCAGACAAGCAAGCTCTTGCATGATGCTGGATTAGCCTTTGGAATCTACTACCAGATTATGGACGATGTCAAAGACTTAAAAGGTGAATCAAATGGAAAAGATCTCAGATCTGATGCAAGAAATGGAATATATACCCTACCTCTTCTCTACTCCGAAATCAGCACTATATGGCTAAGAATCCTCCCTGGATTTATCCTCTCAAGACTAGCAACAAAGAGTGGTGGATTTGGAAAGGCAATCAACAAGGCGATGAGCTACAAGGAAGAGAGCCTTGGATACTTAGATAAGATAATTGAAAAGATGCCTGAGAGAACAGGAATAACAAAACTAAAAGATTTAATAAACTCAATCTAGGAGGATTTTTAATGGCACATCTCTTTTTTGGTCTAATACTCGGAATAACGATAGGCATAATCGTAGCCTACATACTACACCCACAACTTAACATCCTAGTTAAGCGACTTGGTAAGATGCTAAACGATAACTCTACACCCAAAGACAACAACGAAGATTCTAATAATAACGAAAAAAACACAGAAAGCAACTAGATCTTAAAAAATCCAATCATATGCAAAAGCTTATCAGCCTCTGCCGATAACTCATGCGATGTCGCTGAAAGCTCTTCAGATGATGAAGCATTGAGCTGAATAACCTTATCAAGCTCAAGAATCGACCGACTAATCTGATCAACCCCAATATCCTGCTCCTCACTCGCACTACTAATCTGATCAACTAGATTTGCGGTCTGCTCAATCTCTGGAACCAAAGCGACCAGAAGTTTGCTACTTTCCAGCGAAGTATCCATTGTCTTAGCTGACAACTCAGTAATCTCACCAGCAGCATGCTGACTTCGCTCTGCTAGCTTACGCACCTCGCTAGCAACAACAGCAAATCCCTTCCCATTTTCACCAGCTCTAGCCGCCTCAATTGCAGCATTCAAGGCAAGCATATTAGTCTGTCGAGCAATCTCCTCGATTATGGAGATCTTTGCTACAATAGCCTTGATAAACTCCACAGATTGTTCAAGTTGCTTAGCGGTACTAATGGATTTATCAGCAACATGCTTTGCTATATCGCTTGTCATGCGAGAATTTTCAGAATTTTGCTTGATAGAAGCATTCATCTGCTCCATCGACGCGGAGACCTGTTCACTAGCCGACGCCTGCTCACTTGCGCCGGAGGCGATTTGACCAGAAGACTCATTTATATGCTCACTGCTATCAGCCAAGCTCTGACTCGAGACCTTAATCTGCGAGACAATCTTCCTCAGAGACTCCACCATCTGCCCTAGAGACCTTGAAAAATCCCCTAACTCATCTTTCCTTGCGAGAAAACCTTTATCTATTACAAAAGAGAGATCTCCCTTCGCAACTGAATGGGTCAACCCAACTGCCGAAATTACAGGATTCAACATTCTCGCAGCAACAAAATATATGACAATTGAAAGCAGAATCAGAACAATAACAGAAATAATAGCAAAGACAATCAGCTGCTCGCGTATTGTAGCAGTAACAACAGCCCGATCGACAACCAAGAAAGAGACCCACCCTGTCTGCCGTAAAGTTTGAGGAAAAGCCAAATACCTTCGATTATCTGAATCGGTAAATGATATCACATCATAATTCCCATCAAGAATAGCTGAAAAACGGCCTGAAATCTCCTCAGGATAATCTTGAGAAAAAATAGTATCACTCATAATCTTCTCTCTATCTGGATGAGCAATAAAAGTGCCATCTCTATCTACAAGAAAAGCATAGCCATTCTCATCCATCTTCAAACCTGCAACCAAATTCATGATTGTCCGAATAGATAAATCAACAGCAACAGCACCAAGGAGCTTCCCACCTTTACGAATTGGAGTCACAATACTAACAACAACCTCTCCACTAGAAGAGTCAACATATGGAGAAGTCATAATAGTCGAATCACTACCTGTAGCTTGATTATACCACGAACGAGATCGCAAGAAATAATCTCGCTTACGTGGGCCCTGCAGAGATGGAGGAGAGATATACTCTTGAGTATTTTCAAAACAGAGAAAGGCTAACTGCAAATCTGAATCATTCTGCACTAGATTCTCAAAGGTAGCCACCACACCCTGATAGAGATCTACTAGACGAGGATCTCGCCTCACAGAAGAATCAGCCTCTTTAATCTTGGAAAAGATCTGCCTTAACTCTGGAGAGAGAGACTCAATAGAACTCGCCAAATCAGAATCAGACATAGGAAGAGGATCAGTGTAGTAAAAACGATACTCAGCAGACTCTAACATCTCAAGAATCCTAGAATCTCCAGCTAATGTCTGAGTCAAAGCCATCTTCTGATCGATAAATCCCTCAATCTCCCGCAAGGTTGCAGAAAGACGGGCAGTAGCCTCTCCATAAGTAGAAGCTCTCAATGCAGAAGAAAATCGAGAAAAGACAATGGTTCCATTTAAAATAAAAATAGCAATTACCAACGAAATTATAATAAGAGTAAGTCTAAGTTTGAAAGAATTCCTATTCATAACACCCCACTTGCTCTAATTATAAGAAAAATCTAAACCTAAGGCAATTTTTTAGATTTGCTACGCGAAAAGAGCAAGAGATACCTGTAAAGAAAAATAGCGACTACCAACAGAACAGATCCTATCAAAGCAATAAATTTACAAATCGTCATTACATTCGCGAACTTAACTAAAATCAATAGTTGAGAAGGATACTTCAAAAGAAGAATAAGAACAGAGATATTCTCAAAATAATCAAATAAACAGGTAAGCAAAGGAAGTGCAAAGATCAGAGGCCTAAAAACTCTTAAAAAAGAGGATCCTTTAGTCAAAATATATAGAGCTAAAAAGAGTAAAAATGAGTAAGCCACAGGAAAAAAGAAATCAATAGGAATTATCTTTTTTAAGTAAAATTCCCTACCCTCATCCCCTAAATTCTCCAACAACGAATACGCTTGCTCCGGCGAATACCCAAACTTAACATCAAGGATTTCCCCATCAGCAACTAACTTCTGCAAACCAGCCTGACCGAATGGGCTAGAAGAGATAAGCAAAAACAACAAAACAGTAATAACAAGAGTAACAATAAATGTAGAAAGAAATCTTTTAGAAAAAACTTTTTTTAATGGCATAACACCTCCCCATACAATATTTTATATTAGGAATGAAAAAAACTAAAGCTTTTTTAATGATTCATGGTAAAATTAAGAGTGGAGGAACTATGACCTATTGTGGAAAATGCGGAAAAGAGTTCAAGGACGACTTCAAGCCGGGAAGAAACGAAAGCTGTCCTAACTGTGGAAGAGATCTTAGAATCTGCCTAAACTGCCAATTCTACGCTCCAGGAAGACAACACGATTGTAGCGAACATATTGAGGAAGGAGTTAAGGAGAAAGACCGAGGCAACTTCTGTGATTGGTTCAAGATGAAACATGCTGACAGCTTCGAAGCAATACAACAATCAGATAGTGAAAGGAAGAAAGAAGAGGCAAGACGCAAACTAGAGCAGCTTTTTAAGTAGAAGAAGAGGATTTTTTACGCTCTCTCATTTTCCGATAGAATCTGTATAGATTAAAATCAAAGATCCACGCAACCAATGCAAACCCAACCCCAACAAAAGTAAAAGGGCTTAATCTATTATAAGATACAGCTTTCTGAAAATTCAAATGCAAAATATTATGAAAGGCTCTAGTTGTTCCACAAGCAAGGCACTCATGACCAGTAGTCAATTTATAAAGGCATATTGTATGCTCGTTAGCAAAATCCTCCATCGGAAGAAAATAAAAAAGCAAAGTAAGGCTAAAGAGAAACAGGATCTTTATAATAATTTTTCTGTGTGTTTTTTTCATATAAAAAAATTAGGGGCCTAAGCCCCTTTAAGAATGTTATCTAGTAATTGGTTTACCTTCTTTATCAGTAAACTTACCCATAGCAATCATGATCAGATCATATATAGTCCAAATACCACAACCACCACATGTTAGTAACATTAAAACTCCTGTACCAACTTTACCATTCATAAATCTGTGAACACCTAGTCCTCCAAGAAAAAAAGCTATTAAAAAAGTAACTAGCCAATCCTGTGAACTTTTTTCATTTGAATCACTCATAAAATTCTCCTTTTATTTATATATGCATTATACTCATATAAAAAAGCCTATGTCAATCTTTTTTCTAGTTATACTTCAAATATCGACCCTGACTATCAGTGAAAGAGCCAGTTGCAATCAAAATTATATCAATCAAGGCCCAAATACCACACCCGCCAGCAGTAAAGAGCATCAAAAGCCCAGTACCAATCTTGCCATTCATAAATCGATGAATCCCAAGAGTTCCACAAAAGATTGCTAACAGCAACGTAATTATGAACAAATCGTTATTTGAAGTTGTGCTAGAAGAACTTCTAACTGGCTCAGAGTTACTACTGCTTGAAACCCCCTGCGAAGCACCACAAAACCGACACTTCTCTGCATCTTTTTTTATTAGACTACCACAAGATCTACAATAGACCTCATCCTCTCTCCTAAAACCTGAATCACTCATTTTTCCTCCTTTTTATCAAAAGTTTCTATCAACTCTTGCAACAAATCATCGCCAGAATCTCTGACAAAGACTTGAAGATTCTCCATAGCCCTTGTCATCCCGACATAAATCAAATTCCTTATTTGAGAATTTCTCGTATCCAAATCCAAAGAGTCTCTCACATATGGAGTCTTTGGAAGATGAAACATCACAACTGGAAAATCTAGCCCCTTAGCAGATTGCAAACTAGTAATGACCACAGAATCATTCTCTTTAAATGAGAACTCATCTCCTTTCAAGAATGCGGAGTCAACACCCAACGCAGAGAGCCTATCCCAGATCTTCTTGGCATTTAATTTATCAGTAGTAATCACGGCAATATTCGACGGATCATATCCTAGCCTGTCAATGAAAAATTTAATCCTACTGCAGAGCGAATCAACCAGAGAATCAGCATCTTTCTCTAGGAAGAGCTCCGGTGGCGCGCCAGGTCTTGTGCTCAATGTCTTAGAGACATCATCCTCATCAAAAGAGATGCACAGCTTACGATACTTATCTGCAAAGGCATGAATCTCCCGAGTATTTCTGTAATTCTGATATAGATAGTTAGATTTTCCAACTATGCTTATACCAAAAAACTTAAAGGTAAAACCTGGTTGATAAATAGATTGCGAAGTATCCCCTGCCATAACAAGACCACCCCGCGCAATCTTCTTTAGAAGCATAATCTTAACAGGAATTAGATCCTGAATCTCATCTATAAAAAATGTTTGATACGGAGAATCATAACTATCTAGCTTCTCAAGCAACAAGGTCAAATACATATTTGCAGAACAGTGCTTATTCTCTATCATTTTAGCCTTCTCACGCTCGAGAATATTCCACACAATCGGTCGAACTGGTCCTCGAAGCGGTGTCTTCTGGCCGCGGCGAAGATGCTTAGGACTAACATAGACCTCACGCTCTATCATATTTGAAAGAATATAATTCTCTATCTCATCAGCGAGATTAAGATTCGCAGGAATAAACTCATCACTCTCGATAGGATTATCTTTGAAGTAGGAGTATGAAAATGTATAGCCAGGCAATAACTCAGAACCAATCTTCACTAATAACTCATCAACAGTCTTTAGCGAGAAATCCTCCCTACCAGAGATAATCTCTGAGAGATATCTGCCATACTTTACTAGAGTCTTAGTATAGGTCAAAAATACAGATTCCCGCCCATCTTCAATAAGCTGCGAAGCACCTTGATTAGCAATCTTCTCAAAGGCCTTAATCAAGACCACAGTCTTACCAGTCCCAGCAGCACCCATTATTAGAAAGTCAGTTCTCCCATCAATCTTGTCAATCAGACTCTGCTGGGCATCAGATAGCTGCATAATAGATTGCTCATAATCCTTCTTTGTCTTAGTAAAAAGGCTAAGACTCTCCAAAGTTTCAATATATTGCTCAAGCTCAGTAAGCCTAGCTAAATCATCCTGGCTCTCTTTCAACTTTTTCTTTAATTCAAACTTCTCCCTACGCAAGTCATCATTCTTCTGCGAAGAGTTACTCTTCAACGACTCAAGCTTCTTAATCTCCTCATCCTTCAGCTCTAGCTCAGCCTCAAGGCTACGCAATCTCTCAAGCTCAACCTGATATTGTGAATACTGAGCAACCATCTCAGCTGATTGCTCCGCAGTCAGATGCAACCTCTCGTCAAGCCGCTTCACCTGGTTAAACAGCGTTACTTTATTCTCAGAAGAGTTCCACAGCGAGAGTGGACACTGCAAATTCTCAAGACCCTTAAGATAGCCAATTCCAACAGCTCGACAGAATCGCTTGATAAGATCTATCATATTTCCAGCATCCATAGGCTGTAAAGTCTCAAAATTATGCCTAACCTTATTCGAACGTTTCTGATATGCGTTCAAACTTGAAAAGAGGTCTTTAGTCCTGAAATAACAATCAAATGCAAACTGATAATTTGATGTAAGCTTATAAAAAGTAGCATCATTCTCCACAGTATAGCCTAAAGCTTCGCGAAAAAATGACTCAAAAAAAGCCTGTCCTGCGAGAACAAAGACCCCGGGATCAGTCCCCTGCAAAGAGGCTAGCCGAGACAATTTCTCTTCATACAATTTAGTATCAATATCTAACGAATAATCTAACAACACATTACAATCCTAAAAATAATTTATCTGTATACCACAAAGTAGCATACAGATAATATTAACTCAAATCTAGTAGTTTTGGCAAGAACAACTAGAAAGAACCTATAATTTCATCAAGAGACAGCCCCAACTCAGACTTAGAAATCCTACTAAGTGCTTGATTACTTCCAGTTAGATGTAAAATCTTCTGAATATGGATCAAGGTCTCACCAGGTTCAAGCCCTGCTGCAGGAGAAGAGGTCTCAAGCTCGTAAAAAGGTCCTAACTGCGAACCAGACTCATCGACAGGTCCATCATTATAGCTATTTATAACATCACCCCTAAATGGATAATCCTGAAACTCCCATAAAGAATTAACATATTTTGCTTCGCTCTGAGGAAGAGTATAATAGACTAAAGTCAAAAGGCCACTCTCAGGATCATAACTCCCAAGACAATTTTTAGCTCGAGAATAAGGAATCCCAATCTTACTTCTCAATTTCCCATCACCTTTGAAAAAAACCACATCTTCCCTAACAATTAAATTTTCCGCAGGGATATCACCGAAATAGTTATCTACAATTGATTGATCAGAATCATCTCTAAGAGGGACAACAATAACCACAGAATCACTTGGCTTAAACATCCCAAGCATCCAGATTGACAACATTCCACTCTCCTCGTTCCACGGAGAATCCCCAGTATTTGTAATAGAATTTATACTCTCTGTCATTACAGCAGAATCTATTCCTGTAAAATCCCAGCCATAAGCCTTTTTTACAGAATCAAATCCATAAATTTTAATATCCCGATCAATCCTGAAACGAAGCAAATTACCAGACCAGTTCTCTATACTAGACTCCTTAGAAAATGAAGCAAAATCACCCTCAGCACTTATAAGATCAAAGCTTTCTGTGTCAAGAAAAGCTGGAACCTGCCAATTCTCAAAATTAAAATCGCTACCCTTAGGAAAATAGATTGAAAATTGTCCACCCTCAGGACCAATCCAGAGCCTCTCCATGCCCCCATAGGCATTTATATGTTTATCCTCACGTCCAGAACTAATCAAATCATAGTTTATCCAACCAGTGCTGATCTCCCCATCAGGAGTAGCACTCATTATCCTAGCCTGCCACATTGGAACAACCAGAATTGACGCATCCCCATCAACTAATTCAATAACATCAGTATACTTCTGCAAAAAAGCCCTATCTCTCTGATAGTCAGATCTACTGCATGAGAACAGAACAAATCCTAAAAGGCTAACAAATAAAGTTTTTTTTAACATAACTCCTCCCAAATAATAAACGTTTAAACATATGTTATAATAAATCCATCTTTTGTCAAATCTTAAAATAAAAATTCATCTCAGATATAGTTAATTAATGAGGCGTTAATCTTTAGCCATCATAAAAATGAAGTTTTATTCTAGCACAAATCCTAATTTAAGGCTAAAATAAGCTGTGACAAAAAGTATATCCACCTATACAATCCGCGATGTAGAAAATCTCCTAGAACCTCATCTTTTTGAAATCGCAAAAGATGTTCAAGAAAGAGACGGTGTAGAATATCTATCAGAACGTAATGGAACTATTGAGGCACAAACAACCGGTACTTCCAAACAATTACACTATCCAAAGATAATTTTTACAAACAGCAATCTAATTGCGAAATGTACTTGTAGATATGAGAAAGGTATTTGCGAGCATGTTGGCGCAACACTTATCGAATTTTTCTACAGGAGAGAGATCAACAAGGATAAGAGATTGAAAATTCTTAAGGAGATGGATACCCTAGATACAAAACAAAAAGCCCATGAGATTGACTTTTTAAAAATAAAAAAATACAGCGAATCAGATGACCTACTACCTCAAAACAAGCTAAACCAAGAACCAAAGAAGAGCTATCGACTAGTCATCGAGTTTAGCTACTGCTCAAGCTTCTACAGAGGATTAAGAATTACACCACGTTATGGTTTTATAAAAAAAGACAATACTATCGGAAGGTTAAATGATATAACCTTCGATAAGAAGGTAGAGTTCGGCAACGACTCAATAGAGAGATTTTTCTTAAACTCTAAGAGATATTCCAACCAATGTATGCCATTTGATATTTTTTTAAGAGATTTTGAAAAAGATCTAGACAATCTAGAGATCTATCACTGCCTAGATGAGACAAAAGAGAGAGTTATCTACAACGAGGCTAAACTTGATGAGATCTGCTTCGAAATATCTAGAATAGAAGATTCTTCCGGAGAGTACAAGATTCGATTTAATCCTGGGATTAAATTTTCGACAGAGAAACAATTGCATATACAAGTGATACTCGAAGATGAATATGATTCATATTGCGAGATAATCGATGAAAAATTATGGGTACTTAAAGAGCAAAATATATACAAGATAGAATTAAACTCATACAAGGAGGGATTTTTTCTATCCGAACTGCTCTACCGATACGATATAACAACAGAAGAGATTCTGAAGATTATTCAGCAGAGTAAAGGGCTAGATCTGAGATTGGATTTTAGCCAAAAAGGGATAATTGTCGAGCACAAAATTCCTAAATTAATCTTAGAAGTCAGTGAAACATTAGACAGGCTAATGATAAACTTCTTATTTAAATATGGAGATAGAGAGTTTAAATACAACTCGGAAGAGCTATATTTCTCGGAGATTGATGAAGGAACGCAAAAAAAGAAAATTTATCTAAGACATCAAGATGGAGAAAAAGCTCTAATTGGAGAGACTCTAATTTTTATCATCAACAAGATAGGGGAAGATAGAGTATCTAGTTTGAACATGTTTAAAGGATGGGAGAACTTTTCAATCTTTTCAAAATGGTTTGAACTAAACTGTAGCTTAGACTTTTTCGTAGAAAACTTCCTTGACGAACTCCTTGAGAAAGAGATTGAGGTTAGGTGGAGTAAAAACAAGAAGAGATGGAGACGAAACAACAACAATCTAAAATATATTGCTAGCTCTGGGATAGATTGGCTTAATATCCAGATACAATTCGAAGATAAGGGAATTGAACTTGGTGTGGATATGCATCAACTCTATCTGCAAGGGTTTAACACAGAGAAAGAGTGGATAATCCTTAACAAGGAGAACATCGAAGAGCTGTTTTGCCTAGTAGATGAGGCTGAGATAGACGAAGAAGGACAGATAATTGTTGGCAGAACAAACTTCCCTGCACTAGAGATTTTACAACAAAATGTGGAGAGTAGAGACGATGAGGTCAAAGGATTTCTTCAGAGGATAGAGATCCTTCTCGATAAAGAGAAGATTGATATGGCAAAAATCCCCACTGGTTTCAAGGCAACGCTTCGCGACTACCAGCAACATGGAGTTAATTGGCTTTTTTTCCTAAAAAAAACTGGATTTGGTGGATGTCTTGCAGACGATATGGGACTAGGTAAGACTGTTCAGACACTTGCACTTGTTCAGGAGATCTGCAACAACAAGCCTACTGCAAAAATCCTCATCATAGTACCAGTCTCGACAATGGGGAATTGGCAACGCGAGATTGAGAGATTTACAACTGGAATTAAAGCAATCCAACATAGAGGAACCTCTCGACAATGGAGAACTCTCCAAAGCACAAATGCGAATATTATAATCACAAGCTATGCAACATTTAGAAATGACAAAGAGTTCTTCTCCGCAATAAAGTTCGATGCAGCAATTCTCGATGAGGCTCAAAATATCAAGAACCCGCGAACTGCAACATTCAAGGCAGTTAAACTAATAGATGCTGATTTTAGACTAACACTCACTGGAACACCAGTTGAGAATTGCACCCTAGAACTCTGGTCGCAGATGGACTTCCTCAATCCTAGTCTGCTCGGATCGATCAACACATTTAAAAAAGAGTTTTCCACCGCAATTGAGAATGGAGACAATAAAGCAGCACAAAGACTAAAGCAGCGAATAAAACCTTTTATCCTTCGCAGAAAAAAATCAGATGTTCTCAAGGATCTTCCAGCAAAAGAAGAGATAACAGAGTTTATCGACATGGATAACAAACAGGCCAAGTTCTACAATGAACTTAAAAATGAAATGTCTGAAATGGTGCTCAAAGCCTATGATGATGATCCAAACAAGGCAGCATTTATAATTTTGCAAGCACTAACAAGGCTTAGACAGGCAGCAATAGATCCGAGACTTATCCTCAGCAAGAAGCTATCCCAGAAACTAGTGAGAGAGAAGCCACTAATCCCCTCGGCAAAATTCGATTTTTTTAAAAACCAAATAGAAGAGATTGTTAGCCAAGGAAACAAAGTCATTGTATTCAGCCAATTTACAAAATTGCTTGATTTAATAGAAGATTTTCTAGTAAGAAACAGATACCCATACAGCAAGATCACTGGCCAGACGCGGAACCGGGATGAGCAGATTGAGGAATTTCAGAACTCGACGACAACAAACATATTCCTAATAAGCCTCAAGGCAGGTGGGACAGGTATCAATCTGACAGCAGCTGATTATGTAATACTCTTTGATCCATGGTGGAACCCCGCGGTAGAGGCTCAAGCTGTGGACAGGGCACACCGAATTGGGCGCAAAGGCAAGGTGATTGTCTACCGCTACATCACCGCCCAGACAATCGAAGACAAAATCCTAACATTACAGGCAAAGAAAAGAGACCTCGTGAACAATCTTATAACTGAAGATCCAGGATTCTTCAAGAGCCTTAAACGAGAAGATCTACTCAAGATATTTGAATAGTAAAAAAGAAAATTCTCCCATTTAAAAATACGAATTAGATGTAAAAATTATCCCCTAAAAAATACAAACTACACGTTAAAATAACCCCCATAAAAATACTATTAGTATGTATAAATAACCCGGCAAAAAATACGTTAGACGTGTAAAAATTACCCGGTATTTTTTACATTTTGATTGCAATTTCTCGCTGGAATAGACTACCAAGAATTTTTCCTAAACAACGATATAACAAACACACTCAAGGGGAGTCTCGCAGAGCAATTTGTCGGGATGCAGCTTCGAATCTTAACAAAGATAATAAGAAATAAAAATTCTATTAAAAAATATTAAATTTTTCTATATTAAAAGAATTTCAATTGATAAATTTTATTATTGAAAATATAATCCAACTAGTTAAGATTTAAGAAAGTAGCGATGTACCGCCAATATTCAAAGTGACTCCGCACTAAGAAAGAACAGCACATCAAACTTTCTAAATTCAGAATAAGGAGTCATTATGACAAGAATTAAATTTTTATCATTACTAGGAATTGTCGCAGCAGCAGTTATGTTCAACTCTTGCGACACTAAACCACAGCTCGATGCTGAAGCATTATCAGAGAAAAGTATTGGAATGGCAGCTGGAGATTCTTTGACAGCAGTACGAGAGGATTTGACCCTTCCAACTACAGGTGAAAATGGATCTGAAATATTATGGCTTAGCGACAATCCTGCAGCTATAGTAAAAGACGGAAAGGTTACTATTTCACGACCTAATCCAGGAGAGGCAGATATAACTGTAAACTTAACTGCAATTATAATTTCAGACAAGTCAGTTGAAAGAAAAACATTCGCTATAGTCGTAAAGGCGTGGACAATGGTGGCAGTTGAGCAAAGCGAAGGAAAAACAAAAATAATGACAAATGGTGTATGGGAAGACTTAAATGTACCAGAAGGCGTTATAATTCGCGATCTTCTAACAGTATCGCGAACTGGAAATAATACGGTTATAAAGCAAATGTTCCTATCAGATAGCTGTTTTGTTATTATAAACAATAAATACAAGAAAGCTGAGGAACTGATTACACTACCTGAAAATATGAAGCAGCAAGGGTTTCTTTCTATTGCCGTGGAAGGAGATGACATCTATGTTGCCGGAGCTATTTTACCCGCAGAAGGACCAGGAGTTCCAATTAGCGGATATTGGAAAAATAAGGTATGGAATCCTGATACATTTACAGAGGATTATTTCCTAGCGATGAACATCTCTGTTGCGAATGGGATTGTCTACAGAAATGGAAAACTGATAAATACAACAACATCACCAACAACCGAGAAAAATGGTTATATGAAAGGAGTTATTTTTACAGAATACAAAAGAGGGGAAGAAACAGGCGAAGCATCAACAATTATAGCAGATGGAGAGAATATTTTTTGTGTTAGCAGGGACAACACTGGCTTCTGGAAGAACGGTGAGTGGAAAGAGTTCCAGGCAGGCGGTAAAACATTTAGTTTCATCGGGCCTATAAATCCGAAAATCATCGACGGAAACCTGATTATTACAGCATCTGTTCCGCCAAGTACCCCAGGACCTAATGAAAGTGCATATTTCTGCAACGAAACGCTGAAAATGCTAAACACACGAAATCCTGTGGGAGGACCATTCCAATTAGGGGGAACACTGACAGACACCTTCTTTATTACGGTAGGATATCCTCCATTCGCTTTCAGAAATTCAATACCATTGAAAATCTTAGATGGAAATTATTCTTTCAATGATTTCGTCGCTTATTAATAGAAGATAATGAAAATAGAATAGTTGGGAGATGATTATTCCATCTACCGACATCTCATACCACCTAAAGAGTCTCTTTAGGTGGCTTTTTTTGTCACAAAACACCTAGCAAAATATTCTTGTCAATCTAGGCAAAAGCTCTTAGACTAAATATAGTGTGGCTAAATATTAAATAAGTCTCAAATTATTCAAATGGGGTGATGTATGAAAAAATCTATGATGGCAGTTATATTAATATGGACTTTTGTCTTATTTGAAGTTACAGCTGATGAGGCAGGTAAAAAGTTTAATCCAGGCTACTCAGTCAAGCAGGATTCTCTGCTCAGATTAGTTAATCCATTCACAGATACCCACCAGTCGAGATGGTTCTATTTTCGAGCTGCTGCCCGACCTTTTGGAATGGTAGCTCTCAATCCAGACACAGATACTGGCGGAGTGTGGAGAACTGGCTATCTCTACGACACCCAGGAAATTAAATGTTTCTCTCATATACATTCATGGCAACTAGCAGGGATTGCAGTAATGCCAGACTCAGGCTCAAATAAGCAATCACAAGGTATGGATGGCTATAAATCAAGTTTTTCCCATGATAAGGAGCTAGCCTTCCCTGGATATTACTCGGTGTATATTGAAAAAAGTCAAGTAACTGCGGAACTAACTGCTACAGAGAGGACAGGAATTCATCGCTACACATTTCCAGAAGGCAAGGATGCCTTTATCTACTTCGATACTGGCGCATATCTAGCACATGCAAAGATGACAGATGCTCAAACACAAATTGAAGGAAACAAGATTTTTGGCTATGCTGAGATTGGTTCGACAATCAGGAGACCAAAGAGCTCTACAGCATTCTTCTCAGCAGAGCTCTCTCTTCCAGTTCTTGAATCTGGCACAATGAAAAACGGTGGTCTCTGGATCAAGGTAGATACTTCTAACTCTCAGGTAGCTCTACTGACTGTGGGAATCTCTTTCACCTCAGTTGAGAATGCAGAGATAAATAGAAAAGAAGAGTTAAAAATCATAGTAGAAAACTATACCACAAATAAGAGTATTGCTAAAAATCTAATAGATGAGAGCCTTCCCCAAGGCGAAGAGGGGAAAATTTTTGACCAAGCAATCTGTGCGGCTGTAGCTGCATGGTACGAAAAGCTATCACGAATAGAAATTTCAGGTGGTTCAGAGAAACAGCAGGAAAAATTTTACACAGATCTCTTTCACTCGCTCACGGGCAGGACAATCTACAGCGATTTCTTCGGAACATGGGCAGACAACACAGGCGACCAAACTGTAATACGGCAAATCCCTCTGAACGAAAATGGCCTGCCACAATACAACAACCACAACTTTGATGCATGGTGGGGCAGCCACTGGTCACTAAACATCCTCTGGGCTGTTGTCTATCCCGAAATCATGGTCGATTTTTGCAACACAATGGTTGATTACTACGAATATGGAGGACTTATCCCGCGCGGGCCATCTGGTGGAAACTACACATATGTTATGATAGGAGACAGCGCTGCACCTTTTTTTGCAACTGCAGCTGCTATGAATATTGGTGGCTGGGACATGGAGAAGGCCTACGAGGGACTTAAGAAAAACGCCTTTAAAGGAGGCATACGAGATCGAGCAGGATATCAGCATGGAAAAAATATTAGGCCAACTGTGATGGATTATTATCAGAAAAAAGGTTATGTTCCGTCAACAATTATGACTACTGGATTCCACAATGTCGGCGCCTCTATGACCCTAGAGTTTGCCTACCAAGATTGGTGCCTTGCTCAAATAGCACTGAAACTTGGAAAGAGTGAAGATGCAGATTTTTTCCTTAATAGATCACAAAATTATAGAAATATATACGATGACAAAACTGGATGGATGCAGCCACGGTTTAGATCAGGACTATTTAATCGGGCAATCAAACCGTATGTGTCAGGTCCAGTTGCAGATTTCTGCGAAAGTAGCGCTGCGGTCTACAGCTATTTTGTGCCACACGATCCTCAGGGGCTGATCTCCTTAATGGGAGGCAAACAAACATTTACTCAAAGACTTCAATCACAATTTGAGAAGGGGAAGGAATTTGATTTCATCTCAGGAGAGGGGAAAAAAGCTAAATGCTGGGTAGATTTTAGTAACCAGCCAGGAACAGGAATGGTCTACCTCTTTTCACATGCAGGAAGAGAAGATCTCACTGCGAAATGGAAATTTCTAGTCAAAGATGCTGCATACGGAGAGACCTCGCCCTACGGCGGTTACAACGGAGATGAAGACCAAGGTCAAATGGGGGCAGTTGGAGTGCTTATGGCAGCTGGAATTTTCTCTTTCAATGGGCTAGCTGAAGTTTCCCCAAAGATTGAGCTATCTCTGCCGATCTTTGACCAGGTAAAGGTAAGGCTTAATCAAAAATTTTTCTCAGGCAAAGAACTTGTTATCAAACGCAGCAACTTCACTGGTGAGAGCTTTAAATATAAACAACTCCTCTACAATAATGAAGAGCTAGGTGATTTCAGATTAGATTTTGAAAAATGGAAAAACGGAGGCGTAGTAGAGTTCCTCTTCTAGTTAACAACTAATCCAGCATATCCTTGACATGACCTTTGAGTAACATCTTAGTTCGAAACCCAGTTGTGATTGTCAACTCATCAAGGGTTTTCCCTGGCTTGGCAAATACAACTGAGGGAACACCCTTTAGGTCAAAAAGCGATGCTGCGAATCTATTCTGCGCAACATTAACCCTGTAAAATGCAACCTCATCCTTAAAATCATTTGATAAATCCTTGAGAAATGGATCTATCATCTTGCAAGCTGGGCAACTTGGGGAGTAGAAGATTACCACCGAAGGTTTCTGGGCTAAAACAACCCCATCCTGACGATCAAAGATCTGCTCAAGAAGGAAACTATCGTCAGACTCTATAATCTCACTACTATTCTTCACAACAGCTGAATAGATAAAGAATCCAGCAACCAGAACAGCCAGTCCCCCATAAAAGATGATGTTTGAAATTGTACGCTTAGTCATATATGCCTCCATAGACAATATATCATTTTTCATATATAAAGAAAAGCTAATAATTTAAATTTGATAATTTTTTAACTGATTTAAACAGTAACTGTCACTATTCTTATCACCTGTGGTCTAATTTTCCTGCTTGCCTTATCATACGATAAATAGTAAAATATCAGTATGAAGAAGATTTTTCCTTTCGGCATGTCCGATTATGAAAAGATTATTACTCGCGACCGACTCTATGTAGACAAAACCCAATTGATTCACAAAATGATCTCGGAGCATGATTATATTTTCCTCTCCCGCCCTCGCCGCTTTGGCAAGTCGCTGACTTTGTCGACAATTGATGCTATTTTTTCAGGGAAAAAACAGCTCTTCACTGGTACATTCATGGAAACTGCGGAGTGGGATTGGGAAACCTATCCAGTGTTGCGGTTTGATTTTAGTATTTTTAGCGAGAGCCACGAACCGGAGATTCTTGAAGACTCAATATCTAGTAGAATTAAGA
>JAFGXN010000107.1 GCA_016936615.1 Spirochaetales bacterium
CAAAATAAGCATACATCGAAGTACAAGAACACAGCAGAATGCAAGAAATAAATAAAATAACTTTTTTCATAATAACTCCTTAATCTATCTTAATATCCCAGACACAGTAAGTAGAGTGTCTGTCAATCTGTTCATCAGTAGAAGGATCTCCAGTCTCTCCTAAAGCAAAAATCCAACGGTCATTGTATCGATTCTTTCCTGTTTTATCTTCAATCCCTTGCCCCCATCCAAAATTACAAAAATAAGCAATCCAACTACTCCCTCTCATTGCCTTTTCAGCCACAACATAATGATCATTTAAACCTGTGCCAGAACTATTTACTCCTAATATAACTGGTCTATCTTCTGATAATGAATCTCTAACAATATTAAATTTGGGAGTATAAGTTCCTCCCCCTCGCCTAGTAGACGAGGAATTTGAATATCCTCTTTCCTTTGCATATCTAATTCCTCGATTCATCATAGTCATAGTTGTAGCTCCACCCCAATCACCCCAGAAAGTATTAGTAAGAGAAGCAACCCTAGCCATACATTGGTTAATAATACCACTAACTATCCTCTCCTCAGATCCTGGCTCTTCACCCATACCATTTAAACGAATATTACTTCTGCCTGTTATTGTATATCCATTAGGAATTCTAAATAAATCACTCTTCCCGTGAAAACTATACCAATACGCATATACAATTGCCCAAGCCGTAGGTCCACAACCTACAGGGTAAGTATTAAAAAAACTATTAGTAAAATTATCATAATACTGAATAAAACTAGCTGTATGATGATATCCTCTACCTGCAGAATGTGGAAATGGAACATACTCATTCTCATAGTAATATCCTTCGTTATAATAATAATTTTTCAATTCAACTAATTCTGTAATCTCATCAACCGATCTTGAATTAACAATATTATCACTATTCTGAGTTGCTAATATTTCCTTAGAATAATATGGAACGCACCCCCTAGATTTTACTTGATTCTCAAACTCAATAGACTGACTATTTGAAATTGCATTTCCAAAACTATAAAGAACATTATTTGAACTTCTAGAATTATCAGTCAAAGGTTTGTCATAAGCTATTGTTGAAAAAAATCCATATCTATACAAATATAGGTCATCTCTTCCTGTCTCATCCTGAATTAACTCTGAAACTGTAAAACCTTCATTCGAAGCCTCAACAACAGGCAGATCTGTCTCATTGATATTAACCAAGATATAACCTGCATCCACATCGCCTGTAACTACCTTGCACTCATAGTATGAAGGCTGCTCCACACCAGCTAAATAGACAGGAAAAGCCTCTTTTACATATGAAGAACTATCCCAATTATCTACAATCCCTGACATACCGCTCAAAGCTCCCTCTGCAATAGAGATTGCTCTCTCCTTTGCAACCAGATCATGACTTAAGACTGAATCAGACTCAAAATCCTGACATCCAACAAAAACAATAGAAAATGCTAGTAATAGTGATAGAAAAAAGCTATTTCCTTGTTTCCTTGTTTCCTTGTTTCGCATACATTTTTCTCTCCTATAAATTATCTAATATCAGATTAACACGCAGAACTCTACTCGTCAATGAAGATTAATTTTACGATATGGGGAAAAATTGAACTGTTACAAGATAATGAATTTAATATATAACTAGACTTTTTCTACACCTGAAACTTCCCGACATCTTCGTCAAGATGCTTTAATGTCTCTTTGTTTTTTGCAGTCAAGGAGTTAATCTTGGCTAGTGCCTCGTTTATATGAGAGCTTGCTAATGCCATATCTCCCATGCGTGTTGCGATATCCTCACTAATTATACTTAGGGTTGTGCTCTCTGATATAACCTGTTTGCTACCCTTGTGCATCTCTAGAGAGTCAGTTCTAACCCTAGAGGTTATCTCATTCAAGGAGGCTATTGCCTCAAGAACTTGTTGATTTCCAACAGATTGCTCTTCCATCGAATTCCTGATTGCGTTTTCCTGTTCAGAGACAATTTTGACTTCAGACTCAATTAATGAAAATTTCTCAAGAATGTTCTCTGTAGATTGGGTAATTCTCTCAATCGATTCTTTGATATTGGTTAAGACATTTGAGACTGTCTGGGCCTGCTCACCTGAAGACTCGGCTAGCTTTCTAATCTCTTCTGCTACCACGATAAATCCCTTTCCTGCCTCACCTGCGTGGGCAGCCTCGATAGAGGCATTCATTGACAAAAGATTTGTTTGACTTGCAATATTTTGTATTACCTGACTAATCTCTAACAGCCCCTCTGACTGTTTTGCAACCTTCATGATATCAGTTACAACCGAATTCAAATCACTCCTACCTGATTCAGAAGAGATAGATAGGTTTTTTATATTCTCTGCATTTCTGACAAGGGTACTTGTAACACTAGAGATGCTCGCCATCATCTGCTCAATCGCTGAAGACGATTCTCGAACATTCACAGATTGTCTCTCTATTAATTTATTCAGTTTATCCACACCTTTGGAGATCTCATCCATTGTTGATATTGCATCATTTACACACTTATTCTGATCCTCTGTCTCATCCTTAACAGTTGATATATTCAGAACTATTCGCTTTATCTCTTTTGATGTCTGATCAGTACTAGTATAGATATCTTTTCCCAAATCTGAAATAATTCCAGCTTGCTCTTTTATCGATACCAAAAGATGCCGTGTATTATCTTCAAGCGTCCTATAGGCTCTCATCAAATCACCTACCTCATCACGACGCTTACAAAAGCTATCTGGCACATCATTTGTGTAATTCCCTTCAGCTAAGTATCCTACAAACTCTACACATTTCTTTATCGGAGCAACTATTCTTTTTGAAAAAACTATAATCGAAATAATAACAACTAGAGAGCTAACGATAAAGGAGATAAATAATTTTAAAAAGTGGGCAACTAGCATCTCTTTTACCCTCTCATATGAGATATCAACCCCAAGCACACCATCAAACCTGCCTTCGGATGTGAATATCGGAGCATATGCACTCAAAAATCTTCCCCACTTGTCAGAACTAAACTCTCTCTCTACATGAATTTTATCCGCCCCCTTCAAGGCCTCAAGTAAGACATCTGTGGAATCTTCGTAGACATCACCAATCTGGCTATGCAAATCAGGATCACTCTCTGCGTCAGTAACAAATATTACATCACCATTTTGCATTTTTCTAAACGTATAGACATAGATAATATCTGTCGAGTTTGCTTTAATCTCTCTTAATCGCTTAACCACTCGTTTATACTCTGGAGAGTCCTGGCTACTAGAGACATCCAACGTAGCATGCACATCTGATGGAAAATCTAAAATTCCAAGTGATACATAATCTTTCACCCTTATCTGAATATTTTCATGAAGCTCCTTCTTAAACTCTATATACGAAAGTAAGACTAGCACTGATGAACCAATTACCCAAAAACAGACAAACAAAGTAGTCAGCTTAGCACCAATGGTAAATCTTAATGAACTTTTTTTCATACAATTTCTCCCACAAGATTATCCCAATAAAATATTATCTATAATAAATCTAGTCTCAAGAACTATCCTGGTCAAATTTATGATGAAAAATTTATTCAAAATTTTTACTTTTATATAGAAGATTTTAAACATATTGTTTAACTAAGGTCTTTCAAAAATATTGAAAATTTATTATTATTAAGTAAAATTTGGAGGATGTTTATGGGAAAAACTGTCGCAGAGAAAATTTTTGACGCACATAGAATTGATAGACCACAAGAGGGAATCGAGGTTCTTTCTATAGATGCGGTTTTCTGTCACGAAATTACTACACCTATTGCTATAAATGATCTTGTTTCACGAGGCAAAGATAGGGTTTTTGACAATACTAAGATTAAGGCTGTAATCGACCATGTTACACCAGCTAAGGATTCTAAGACTGCTGAACAAGGTAAGACTATTAGGGAGTGGGCAAAACGACAAAATATCAAGGATTTTTTTGATATTGGTAAAAACGGAGTTTGCCATGCGATTTTTCCAGAGCATGGATTTGCTAGACCTGGATACACAATAATAATGGGAGATTCTCACACTTGTACACATGGTGCTTTCTGTGCCTTTGCTGCTGGTGTTGGAACAACTGACCTTGAGGTTGGTATTCTTAAAGGTGTTTGTGCCTTCAAATCTCCAGAGACTATCAAGATAAATATTACTGGAAAACTTCAATCTGGCGTCTTTGCAAAGGATGTTATACTTGAGGTTATCAGACAATTAACAACTAACGGCGCAACTGATTGTGTTATTGAGTTCACTGGTGAGGTTGTTGATGCAATGTCTATGGAATCAAGATTAACCTTGAGCAACATGGCAGTCGAAGCTGGTGCGACAAGTGGAATTTGTTACCCAGATATGACAACTGTCGAGTATCTATGGCCTTTTATCCAGGACGAGTTCAAGACAAAAGAAGAGGCTCTAGCGTCATACAAGCAATGGCTTCCTGATGCAGATGCAACTTACAAGAAAGTTATGAATATCGATGTAACAAATCTAGAACCACTTGCAACTTTTGGCTACAAGCCAGACCAGGTTAAAACAATCAAGGAACTTGAAGGAACTAGACTTGACCAAATATATATTGGCTCGTGCACAAATGGTAGAATTGAAGATCTTCGTGTCGCTGCTAAGGTTCTTGAAGGCAACAAGCTTAGTCCAGATGTGCGAGGAATTCTTGCGCCAGCAACACCTAAGGTCTACTCTCAAGCTCTTGCAGAAGGAATTATTAAGATTTTCATGGATGCTGGTTTCTGCGTGACAAACCCTACTTGTGGAGCTTGTCTTGGAATGAGTAATGGAGTTCTTGCTTCTGGCGAAGTCTGTGCTGCAACAACAAACAGAAACTTTAACGGAAGAATGGGAAAAGGCGGAACTATCCACCTAATGAGCCCTGCTTCAGCTGCTGCTAGTGCGATTGCAGGAAAGATCACTAACTCGAAACTTTACAAAGGCTAAGGAGATATTATGAAAAATTTCAATGGTAAAATACTTTTTTTAGATAGATCAGATATAAACACAGATGAGATTATCCCAGCTAAGTATCTAACAGAGTTAACAAAAGAGGCGTTGAAGCCTTACTGTCTTGAAGATTTGAAGTTAGATAGCTTTGATAGCAAGAAAGATCTTGCTGAGAAGACTGCAATAGTTACTAGGGAAAATTTCGGTTGCGGCTCATCACGTGAACATGCACCGTGGGCACTTGAAGAGAATGGAATCAATATAGTAATTGCAACAAACTTTGCACGAATATTCCGACAGAATATGTTTAACAACGGAATGATGGCAATCGAGCTACCAGCTGAACAGATTGATGAAATCTTCAAGAAATTTGCTGGAACTGATGCAACACTTGCAGTTGATTTTGACAAATCTGAAATAAAAATTTCAAACAACAAGGATTCATTCACGACAAACTACACACTAGGGCTATTTTACAGTGACCTAGTCAAGGTTGGTGGCTGGATCGACTATGTTGATACTAAGTATTAAGATTTTTACTAAGCCTCTAGCCTGACTAGAGGTTTTTATTTTTTAGGGTATGGGTCACAACAATATTGAGATTTTCTAAGAATTACCCTATTATTAAGATAAATGGAGCTGACTATGGACAAAGAGAAAATTAAACAAGCAGTAAGAGATATTTTAGAGGCTATTGGCGAAGATCCAGAACGAGAAGGATTGATTGATACTCCTCGACGAATCGCTGACATGTATGAGGAGATTTTTGCAGGAATAAAAAAAGATCCAGCAGATAGTTTGCAGATTTTTTTCCAAGAAGAAAAATATGAAGAGTTAGTCATTGTAAAAGATATCCCTTTCTACTCAGTCTGTGAGCACCACCTTGTGCCATTCTTTGGAACTGCGCATGTTGGATATTTTCCTAAAGAGGGAAGACTTACTGGATTAAGCAAGCTTGCTCGTGTCGTGGACACTGTTGCAAAACGACCGCAACTACAAGAGAGATTAACCGCTACGATTGCAGATACAATCGAGAAACAGCTCCAACCATACGGGGTAATTGTCGTTGTTGAAGCAGAACATATGTGTATGACAATGCGTGGAGTAAAAAAACCTGGTTCACGAACTGTGACTTCTGCAGTGCGCGGATGCTTCAAGAAAGACGAGAAGGCTCGAGCCGAAGCTCTCAGTCTAATAAATCGATAACAGAGGAAACAATGCTAGAAATTGCAGGTAAAATTTTTGACTCAAAGACAATAATAATGGGGATTCTCAATGTTACTCCAGACTCTTTCTCCGACGGAGGATTGCACACTGTCCCGGATGTTGCAGTTGCCCACGCAAAGAAGATGATAGAGCTTGGCGCCGAGATCATCGATGTTGGTGGCGAATCGACTAGACCTGGTGCAGAGTTTGTTATCGAAGAGGAAGAGCTTCGCCGTG
>JAFGXN010000108.1 GCA_016936615.1 Spirochaetales bacterium
AAGGTTCTGAAGATTATCAGGCAATGTTCGCTTCAGAACCAGACAAGCAGGATAAATTACGAGTATTTCACTGATTTTTTGTCGAAGCGAGTAACTTCGCCTCCAGAACAGGTTGCCTTGGATAAACTTCTTAATGCGTTAGCAGAGAAGAATCAGGTTACGCTTGATATTCATGGAGCTAAGATAAAGACAATTATTTACCCTAATTTTTTTATAGAGAAGATAGAACAAATCTATAATCAAATGTCAGAAGATCCTGGCATCCCTTTCCCTACTGATGCGGTCTTTAAAGAGCCCCTGCCAGAAATGCTAGTTCAGAAGATAAATGTAAAGAGCGAGTTTGTCTCTTATCTTGAGAATCCTGATCAGAGCGGAAAGCCTTTGCTCAAACTTATGTTTCCTAATTTTGATCACCCGCTAATTGCTATCCCTGTTCAGTTAAAGCGACGCCTTTTGATTTCAGCAGTAGAGAAGATTAAATTTTACTTGAGCCGTGAGCAGAATATGGATTATATCCGGACTAGAATGATGTCTGCTTTTAAAGGCGAAGAGAATGCGGTTAAACTGATAATGGCTAATTTGAGCAAGCCTGCGGAGGAGGTTGCTCAGACAATAATTGAGCCTAACTCTTTTTCGTTTAAGTTTTGGACACATATTGCAAGCTCAATTGTAAAGGAGTATCAATCTAAGAAGACTCTTTATGGCGATGACTTTATGCCAGCGCAGGCTTCATACTTAATCGGATTCTACAATGTCTATTATAAGGGAGTTTCGCAGCGGGAACAGAGTGTAGAGGCCTCTCTTAATATTCTGGACAATCTTTTGAGCAAAGAGCCATATTGCTTTAGTGTTCGAGAGATGTATAATTTCAGAGACCCAAAAGATGATGTTGAAATTGTCAAGAAGTGTGGAAAGAAGGCTTTTAATGATAGGTTGACAGAGTTGATGCAGCTTCAAGAGGGCGAGACTCTCCCACGATTGATCCTTGTGAAGGTTGAAAAAAATAAAGAGGTCTTTATTGCTAGAGATGTATTAGTTCTCTACTTTTTTAAATTGCTTTCACAGACTGAGCCCTTGTTGAAATCTTCATTGTATGAAGACTGGAAGAGAACCTTTGAGTCTTATAGCAAGTTGCCTGAGATGAAGAATGATGAACTCTTTCGCAAAGTGATAAATTCCAAAGTAAAGGCAATAAATCCGGTTCTTTATGCACTCTTAAATTACCAGCTATTGAGCAATTTTAGATCTAGTGACAAATTAAGAGAACGCGAGCGGATTGAGTTGGATCTTCTGCTTGATGATAATGCGGCACAGTTAAAGCCGCTAGAAGAGATCTTTAAGATAAATCGAAAAGCCCTCTTGTATGAGGTCAAATCAGATTTGCCGTTGACCAAAAGCAGTGGTTTTGTTCGAGCTGTAGTTGTGTTCTTTGCAAAAGCACTTGGAATATTCTCCTCGATGAAGGATCGAGAGTCTAGAGAGAGTCGTAAACACAAGAAAGTTGACATGGAATTTACAAAAACTTCAAATAATGACTTTTCAAATGCAATAAAGGATTTGAAAGAGACCTTTCTTGGTGGCAATGTTGACGACAAGCAGATAGAATACACCTTAGATGATTTAATCGAGAAGTGGAATCCTCTAATCGATAACATTGCGAAGGAGAACCTTGTTGAAGATGTGAATTCGATGATTCGCGATTATATCAGAAAGATGAAGAGATCCTTTATTGTCTCTGCACCAGACAAAGACAGGGTCGAAAGTATGGCGATGAGATTGTCTAGGAATTCTGTTTTTGATAGTATTAAGAATAAGGATGCTCTGCAAAGATATATGGAAATATACATGATAAAGATAGTAGCTAATCTGAAACTTATGAAATGATTACATCTTCAATCTTTCTTTTATTTGGGGCAGAATCTCCATCGCTGCAATATAACCAAGCTCGATATTCTGCTCTGCTATTCCATCTTTAAAAATTAAATTCCTCCACTTTGATAGGTCGTCATGGCTGTTCTTCGGCTCAATAATAAAATCCGCAGCTTGCGAGCACTTCTCTGCTAGATAGTGGCGCAGCAACTTTATGCTTCGTTGCGTAACTTTTGTCACAGATTCTGAATCCTCCTTGTCGAACAATCCATCGCGTCGAAAATTATCTAGATTCACCGCAATCACTATATCTGCGCCCATCTCCTTGACAGTTGAGACTGGTACCGGGTTAGAAACTCCCCCATCGACAAGCAACATCTCCCCCATCTTATATGGCAAAAAAATTGAAGGAACTGAGATGCTTGCCCTAACTGCCTTCTCTATTAGCCCACTACTGAAGCAAATCTCCTTCCCAGAGACTAACTCGGTGGAGATTATTCGCAAAGGTATTACAGTCTCTTCGAAGTAACTGCCGCGAAGACTCTCTTTTATCACCTCGGAGATTTTTTCGCCTTTAACAAATCCACCTTTTAGGCTTGGATCAAACATCAGCGAAAGCCCTTTCTTTCTAGTCTCTTCGATTGTCTCAGCAATTTTGTAGAGATCAGTATCTAAGGCATACATTGCGCCAATCCAGGCTCCTATGCTAGCTCCAGAGATATAATCGATTGGGATATTGTTATCTATAAGACATTTTAGCACCCCGATGTGGGCAAGCCCGCGAGCGCCACCACTACCGAGTGCTAAGCCAACAGTGTTTCTTTTTAATCCGAATTTTTTTAGAACATTATCCATAGATTAATAATATGCTATTTTTTTAAAAAAATATAGTTAGATTTGCGATTCTAGTTGTTTTTGTATCTCGTTTGCTATTCTGTTAAGGTTATTTCTTGTCTTCACAATCAAGTTAAATATTTCTGGAGCCTTCTTGATTGAGAATTTCCCTCTGAAATCATTTATCGGATCTAGCTTATCAAGTAGTGAAATATGGTATTTAGCTTCCCTTATGTAGTTTTCCTTGATTGTCGAATCAAGCGACATTGATGAGATCTTAACTCCAATTTGGTAGAGTAAATCAGCTCTAGATATAGCTGTGTCGTAGAACTCATTTCCAGTTTGTGGCATTATTATCGGTGGTAAATCTGCAATAATGTCATTTTTGACAATGATATATGCCCAGTTGTTGAAGTTAGTATTGCTAGCGCTCTCTTCTTTTATTGTGATTGAAGTACACGAGAAGAAGCTAATTAATATAAAAAGTCCAATTATCTTTTTCATTAAAACCTCCTTTTAGATTATATCACATGATTAAAAAATAAATTTTTTTTTTTGGAAAAAGTTTATCCATTCTCTATATTTAATAATAGATAATTTATTACAAAATACAACTAGGATGGGTGATCTTTGTAACCTTTATCGAGATTGAGTAAAAAAAGAGTGTCTCTCATCTTTATTTGAGTAAGGAGAGTTTTTGAGTAGTGAATTAGATTTAAGCATTGAGGATTTACCATTTGCCTGTGCAACACATAAGATACTCCTCGATGACAGGGACAAACCAATAGACTATATCTTTCTCGATGCAAACAAGGAATTTGAGAAGATGACTGGTTTGCAGGTTAAGAAGATTCTTGGGATAAATGTCCTCTCTGTCCTTCCAGATATTAGTCAAGATGATTTTGATTGGATTGGTGTCTATGGTGGGATTGCGTTAAATGGTGGAAGCAAGGAGTTTGTAACCTTTTCAAAGCCTTTGAATAGATGGTTCAAGATTAAAGTCTTCTCAAATGAGAAATTGTTTTTTACTACAATTTTTCTAGATGTTTCTTTCGAACATTTTTTCTCTGGAGTCTTGCGTAAATTTAATGAGTACTCCTTTGAGTCTATCGACTATCAATCTATTCTTGATGATTTCCTCACAATATCAGGAGCAAGTTATGCAGCCTTTAATCTTCTTTCAGAGCAGCATCTTCTAAAAACAGTTGCACTTAGCGGAATCGGTTCGAAGCTCAAGAAGTTAATAAACCTTATTGGATTTGATATCTTTGAAAGGGATTGGAACCTTCGGGATTCATTTTCAGTAGACAATGACTTTGACGAATTTCCATCTTTTAGTCGCTTAGTGGAGGGGTTTCTCCCTTCTAATATTGCAATAACATGTGAGAGGGTCTTTTCTCTTGGTAATGCCTTGAGATTTCGGATATTTGAGAAGCGTGAGTGTTTTGGAGAACTTCTTCTTTTTTATAAAAAAGAGAAGTCTCCACAAGATATCGAGTTGTTGCGTCGTTATGTTAGCTTAGTCTCAATCTTGTTGAAGCGAATTGATTTTGAGAAAAAGGCTTTTTTCCAAAATGATATCCTTATAAATAATATTCATACTCAATTATGGTATCTGAAGGATCCTTACACCTATGGAATTGTGAACAAGTCACGAGCTGATTTTTTTAATACAACTCCTGAGTTGATGAATGGGCAGAAAATCTCTAAATTTATGAAAAAAGAGGTCTTTGAACTGTGTCTTTGGTCGAATAAACAGGTCTTTAATGAGAAGACGCAGCTAGTTACACAAGAGTGGGTCGACAATGGCGATGGAAATCGACGACTATTAAAGGTTGTTAAGACTCCTAAGTTGAGCTCTACTGGAGAGGTCTACGCTGTTATCTGCACAGCAGAGGATGTTACATCAGAGTGGGAGTCTGCAAATCTCGCATCAAAGCATGAGAGATGGAATGAAGCATTAATGGGAGCAATGGATGATTTGATATTTGTTCTCAGTTCGGATCTTACTATTAAGAGTGTTCATGTCGCAGATGTCACTAAGATTTTATATGATAACTCTTATCTTATTGGAAAAAAATTTCCTGATATACCATTTCAATCTCCTGCGCGAGAGGAGATTATTGATGGTCTGGAGAGGGTTCTTGCTGGAGAACTCCTTGTAAGGGTTGAGTATTTTCTTGATATGCCGAATGGTACAACCTGGTATGATCTGAGCATTACAGCTTTTTCTCTGGTTGAAGGGGAGGTTAACCTTCTTGGTGTGGCTAGGGATATTACCCGACAGAAAGAGGTTGAATTTGAGTTACAAGCTCAGAAAGATATGCTTAGTGAGGCAGAGGTTATTGCTAAGCTTGGCAGATGGGACTACAACCATGTGGAAGAGTTGTTAGAGTGGTCAGATTCTACAAAAGACATATTTGGTGAGGATCCTAATCTCTTTTTTCCTAATTTGAAGAGCTTGTTTTCATGTGTCTACCCAGCAGATTCTCAGCAGTTGCAGACAGGTTGGGAGTTGTCGTTGTTGGACATGAAGACGTTTAAAGATGAGTTTAGAATTGTTCTCTCATCCGGAGATATAAAATGGCTCTATTGTCAAGCAGATTCTAGCTACGATTCATTGGGTAAGCCCTTGTATTCAGTTGGGATTATACAAGACATTACATATCGGAAAAACATTGAGTTAGCGCTGGAATCAAATCAGCGTCAGTATCAGAATCTGGTAGAGAATATCCCTGGTGCTGTCTTTATCTGTGAAAATGACAATAAATGGACAATGAGATATGTCAGCGATGGTATAAAAGATATCTCAGGCTATGAAAGTGCCTCTCTGCAGGGGAATAGAGATCTTGCTTATGTAGATCTTATTCATCGTGAGGATAAAGATAAGGTCTCTGATGTAATTTCTAAGATGCTAGATGAGAAGAAGATGTATAAGATCTTTTATCGAATTATCTGTAAGGATAATCAGATTAAGTGGGTCGCTGAGTATGGGCAGGGCGAGTATGACCTAGATGGAAAAATTATTTGTATTGATGGTTTAATTATTGATATAACAGAACAGAAGAGGCTTGAGGACAAGATTTTAGAGCTATCAATAAAGGATCCGTTGTTAGATATTTATAATAGACGGTATTTTTTTGAAAAATTAGATAATAATGTGGACAAATTTAAGCGAACAGAGATGGTCTTTTCAGTAGCTATCATTGATTTAGATCTATTCAAGTTTGTAAATGATTCATATGGTCACTTAGCTGGGGATTTTGTCCTGAAAGAGGTCGCTTATTGCTTTTTGCGACATTTGCGAAGCTATGATGTTATTGCTCGATATGGGGGCGAAGAGTTTATAATTTTTTTAGATAACATGGCTCGAGCAGAAGCATGTAGGAAGATTGAAGATGTTCTAGCTCTTGTTAGCTCAAAAGACTTTATTTACAATAATAACAAGATTTCTGTGACATTTAGTGGCGGTGTTTGTGATGTATTTGATTTTGAGATTGATGAGATCTCTTCTGAACGAATTACAGAGAAGGCAGATAAGCGTTTGTATCAGGCTAAGACTAGTGGTAGAAATAGAATAGTCTATTAGTGATTTTTTTAGGGAAAAAAAGAAAAGCCTCGGTTTCCCGAGGCCTATAAATTATTTGCTTAGGTTAGCTGTCAATCTTTCGATCTCTTTCTTTAACTTAGCAGGATATCTGTCTCCGAATTTGTTGAAAAATTCGTTGATTTCTGGCAATTCTGCCTTCCAAGCTTCAGCATCAACAGTTAGAAGTTCTTTCATCTGCTCATCTGTTACTTTAAGACCAGAAAGATCTAAATCTTCAACCTTTGGAAGGAATCCGATTGCAGTCTCAACTGCATCAACTTTGCCTTCGATTCTCTCACACATCCACTTAAGAACTCGGCTGTTATCGCCAAATCCTGGCCAGATAAACTTACCGTTTGCATCTTTTCTAAACCAGTTAACATAGAACATCTTAGGAGCTTTGCTTCCAAGTTTGTCACCCATGTCGAACCAGTGCTGGATGTAATCACCCATGTTGTAACCGCAGAAAGGAATCATTGCAAATGGGTCTCTTCTAACACCAGCTTTTAGGCCGATTGCAGCAGCTGTAGTCTCAGATCCTGCAGAAGCTCCCATGAATACTCCGTGTTCCCAGCTAACTGCCTGAGTAACCAAAGGAATAGTTGTAGTTCTTCTTCCACCAAATAGTAGGATGTCGATCTCAACACCATTTGGATCTTCCCAATCTGGGCAGATTACTGGACACTGGCTAGCAGGTGCAGTAAATCTTGCATTTGGATGAGCTGCTGGAGCTTCCTTAGTCTCAGGAGACCAGTCGTTGCCTTTCCAATCTACAAGGTGAGCTGGAGCCTTTGTATCACCATCTTCCCACCAGATATTTCCATCATCAGTTAGAGCACAGTTTGTAAAGATAGCGTTTTCTCTGATGCTGTCCATAGCCATTGGGTTAGATTTGTATGAAGTTCCAGGAGCAACTCCGAAGAATCCAGCCTCTGGGTTGATAGCTCTTAGTTCGCCGTTAGGACCAAGCTTCATCCAAGCAATATCGTCACCGATACACTCTACCTTCCAGCCTTCAACTGTAGATTCAAGCATTGCAAGGTTTGTCTTTCCACAAGCAGATGGGAAAGCAGCAGCTATATGGTATTTCTTACCTTCTGGGCTGATAAGTCTTAGGATAAGCATGTGTTCTGCCATCCAACCTTCTCTCTTAGCCATTGCAGAAGCAATTCTTAGAGCAAGACATTTCTTACCAAGAAGAGCATTTCCACCATAACCAGAACCGTATGACCAGATCAAGTTCTCTTCTGGGAAATGACTGATATATTTGTCATCAATGCTTGCAGCACATGGCCAAGTTGAATCAGCCTGTCCTGGCTCAAGAGGAGAACCTACAGTGTGTAGACAAGGGATATATTCGCCATCAGCGCCAAGAACATCAATTACTGAAGTTCCAACTCTTGTCATGATATGCATGTTACAAACGACGTATGCACTGTCTGTTAGTTCAATACCAATTTTAGCAATTGGTGATCCTACAGGACCCATTGAGAAAGGAATTACATACATTGTTCTTCCCTTCATACAACCTTTGTAAAGTTTCTTCATTGCAGCCTTTAATTCATCTGGAGCCATCCAGTTGTTTGTAGGACCAGCATCTTCTTGTTTAGTTGTTGAAATATATGTTCTATTTTCTACACGAGCTACATCGCTAGGATGAGATCTGAAAAGAACGCTGTTTGGTCTTTTTGCTAGAGGTGTTGCTGCACCTGAAGCAATCATCTCTTTCATCAATGTGTCGTATTCTTCTTTAGAACCGTCACACCAGTAAATTGCGTCTGGTTGACACATCTCAGCCACTTCGTTGACCCACTTCTTAAGTTGGTCATGTTTTACACTATTTGCATCTAATGCCATAAGTATTGAACCTCCGATTGAGTTTTATTTGATACCTTAATGATAGGAAATCTTAAAATTAGTGTCAATAGGTTGTATTGATAAAGACTACTTGGCAGGTAGCATTTTTTTTAGACATATAGTCAGTATAGTCGTTATTTGACCCTCTGGAATGATATAATATCAAAAATAAGCTCTTTTTTTTGAAGTAACTTAAAATATTTTTCTTATAGAAGTTTTTAATTATTGATAATTAAAATTATAAAATTTTATCGATTTTTTATTAAAAGATGTTAAAAATAATGGGAAAATTTCTTGTAGATTCTGAATTTCTTATAAAAAAAGCCCTAATCTATTGTTAGATTGGGTAAATTTTGGTATATATTATCTAGACAGTTCGAAAGCCTCCTGTCTTTAAACAAAACTAAGGTAATAATTGAATATAACTCTTTTTACATATGTAATTTTATATTTAACTACCTTAGATTTTTTTTGTATAGAGAATCGGGGTAGTTTTTTTTGGAGATTATATGAAAAAGGTTGGATTAACCACGACTGTGCCTGTCGAGGTTGTCTTTGCTGCAGGCTGTGTCCCTGTGGATTTGAATAATTTGTTCATTGTCGCGCCTGATTCGCAGGCCTACACCGAGTTTGCAGAGCTTGCAGGCTTTCCGCGCAGTATCTGTGCTTGGATCAAGGGGCTTTACTCGGTCGCTTTACAACATAATATTGATACTGTTGTCGGGGTGGTCGAAGGAGATTGCTCGAACACGAGATCGTTGATTGATATCTGGAAGCTCAAAGGCCTAGAGATTGTTCCATTCGGATTCCCATACTCGAAAGATTATTCTGAGATTGAGAGGCAGATTTGCAGATTGATGGAGTTTTTTTCTGTAGAAAAAAAAGATGTTATTCGTATCCAGCATGAGTTGTATCCGATTCGGCAGCGGCTTAAATATCTTGATTCGCTGACTTGGGAGGCAAACCTTGTCTCTGGCTTCGAGAATCATCTGTGGCAGGTCTCGGCAAGTGATTTCTGCGGCGACTACAAGAAATTTGCCCAGGACTTGGAGGATTTTATTGCTACGGCAGAGGCCCGAACCCCATATCCTGATACCGAAGTGAGGCTTGGTCTTGTCGGAGTTCCGCCAATCCTCAAAGATCTCTACGACGTGGTAGATTCGCTTGGCGGTCGCGTTGTCTTTAACGAGGTCCAGCAAGCCTTCACCCTCGCAGATCAGCCCGAAGATGCAGATATCAACCAGATGTATCTTGATTTTTCTTATCCATACGGGGTTGAGGATAGAATCGAGGCGATAAAGATTGAGATAGAGAAGCGGAGATTAGATGGAATTATCCATTACACGCAGAGTTTCTGCCACCGTGGAATCGATGATATTATGTTTAAGTCGAAGTTGGATCTGCCCATACTGACAATTGAGGGGGATCTGCCTGGCAATTGTGATTCGCGGACGCGGCTAAGGCTTGATTCGTTTCTGGATATGTTAAAAGACTTGAAGGAGTCGCGATGAATTTACTAGGCATAGATATTGGCAGTAGAGCAGTGAAGATTGCGATTTTCAAGGAAGATAAACTTTTTTCCCATAAAATCCTCTCCACAATCGACTTCTACAAGCATCATTGTATCCCAGATGCGAAGGGTATCCGACTACAGCTAGAGAGTCTTGAGTTGCCGCAGATGGAGAAGATTGTCGCTACTGGCTACGGGCGGAATAATATTAAGCTGCAAGAGGCGACTGTGATAAATGAGCTGAAGGCTCATGTCTACGGGATCTTGTTTCAGACTCAGTTGAGGGATTTTACCCTTGTAGATATTGGCGGTCAGGATTTTAAGATTATAAAGGTAGAAAAAGGGATTATTGTCGATATGTTGCTCAACGACAAGTGTGCTGCTTCAAGTGGCCGTTATCTTGAGAATATGGCAGCTATCCTTGATATGCCGCTTCAGGTATTGAAGCAACACAGTCAGAACCCAGTGGCGCTGAGTTCGACTTGTGCCGTCTTCGGGGAGAGTGAGCTTATCGGGAAGATTGCTGATGGTTGCAATATGCAGGAGATTGCTGCGGGGGTGAATTATTCACTTTACAAGAGGATTTTGCCTCATGTAAAAAAGCTGCAATCGCAGGTGGTTGTCCTCTCCGGGGGTGTGGCTAAGAATACAGCCTTAGTCTCATTTTTTCAGAAGGATTTTGCTCATGTGGTGATTCCGCCTAAGCCACAGATAAATGGGGCGCTTGGTTGCGCCTACTATGGATTGAAACGAGGTTAATATGAAGATAGATGTTACAAAAATTTTTACATTTGACAGCGCACATTCGCTTGTCGATTATGATGGGGCTTGTCAGTATCTGCACGGCCACACCTACAAGCTAGAGGTTACAGTGCGAGGTGAGCGAGATTCTAGTGGAATGGTAATTGATTTTACTGATTTGAAGGCGGTTGTCAAGGAAAATGTACTTGATTTGATGGATCACAAGTTCTTGAACGAGGTCTTTGACTTTAACACAACTTGCGAGAATATGATTGTCTGGATTTTTGATATTTTAAATAGAAAAATTTCAGATAATCGTCTATTTCTGCAGAAAATCGTGCTCTGGGAGACTCCAACCTGCTTTGCAACTCTTGAACGTGAACAATTTCTGGCTCAGGAGTAGTGATGAAGGTTAATGAGATTTTCTACAGTATTCAGGGTGAGTCCCTGTCTACTGGGCTACCGACGATTTTCCTGCGACTTACCGGGTGCAATCTGCGCTGCAGCTATTGTGACACTCGCTACTCCTACGACGATGGGGCTGAGTTCTCCGTTGAAGAGGTCTTGCGACAGATTAAGGGGTTCTCGTGCAAGCGATTGTGCATCACCGGCGGGGAGCCTCTCTTGCAGCGACAGGAGATTTTCCCGCTGATCGAGAAATTGCCTGACTACCAGATTAGTATTGAGACAAATGGTTCGCTGCCGGTTGGAGATTTTCTGCGATTTGGCAATCTCAGCCTGGTCGTGGATGTGAAATCCCCCGCGTCGCTTGAGTCTGCGAACAACCATTACGAGAATCTCAGCCTTGTCCGACCGCAAGACCAGGTTAAGTTTGTGCTAGCAGACAGAGACGACTATGAGTTTGCAAAGAAAATAATTAACGACTATCAGATAAAGGCTACGAAGCTCTTCTCCTGCATCTACGGGCGATTGGAGCCGCAGCAGTTAGTCGAGTGGATTCTCGCAGACAATCTTGACGTGAGATTTCAGCTTCAGATCCACAAATTTATCTGGGATAGTAATAAGAGAGGTGTATAATGGGTGAAAAAATCAAAAAAGCAGTGGTTCTGCTCTCTGGCGGACTAGATAGCTGTACATGTATGGCGGTTGCTCAGGAGCAAGGCTATGAGTTGTATCCGATGTCGTTTGACTATTCGCAACGGCATGACAGGGAGGTTGAACTTGCACGGCAGATTGGTGAGTTCTACAAGGTTCCAGACCACAAGATTGTGAAGATCGGGAATTTTGGCGGAAGTGCTTTGACTGATAAGAATATTGATGTTCCTGACTACTCTGGCGAAGAACATATTCCTGTAACCTATGTTCCTGCTAGAAATTTACTCTTTCTAAGCTACGCGCTTGGTTACGCGGAGGTTCTGAAGGCAGATGCAATCTTCATTGGAGTTAGTTCAGTTGATTACAGTGGATATCCTGATTGCAGACCTGAGTTTATAGAAGCCTTTCAGAATGTCGCTGATGTTGCAACTGTCGAGGCAATTCTAGGAAATAAGGTAAAAATTGAAACTCCCTTAATATCATTGACTAAGGCAGATACAATCAAGCTAGGGCTACGACTTGGTGCACCATATCAGCTGACAACAAGTTGTTACCGTGGAGGAGATAAAGCCTGCGGTCATTGCGATAGTTGCACCCTTCGTTTGAAAGGATTTGAAGCAGCTGGATTTGTCGATCCCATCGAGTATGAATAAAAATCTAATTTTTCCCGGATTTTATTGTTTTAACGACAAATTTTAACTTTTTTCTAACCAAAATTAGCCTTCTCGTGGTATTATTTAAATATAAAAAATTTAGAAAAGTTGGAGATAGTATTGTTAGTCGCAGAGTCAATTTCAAAGAGATGTAATTTGGGAAAGTTTTTAGTTAAGGATTTTTCATTTGAGTTTAAAGATGGTCTCTATATTATTAGAGGAGCAGAGGGAAGTGGGAAGACTACGTTAAGTTTGATTCTTTCCGGAGGTTTGAGACCAGATTATGGAAATGTTAAGATACTAGGGAAAAATCTTTATCGTCGTTCAGATGATAAATTTTTGAAGAAGGCTGTGGGTACTTTTTTCCCTGTTCCTCTAGTTATTCCGTATATAAGTGTTCTTGACAATGTTATGCTTTTTTCTGGATCTAGAAAGGGTGTCACTCGCAAAGGAGAGCGTCATAAAGCCTTTAACTTGTTAGAGTCGGTTGAACTTTTTTCGATGAGAAAGATGTTGGCTAATGAGTTGTCGTTGGGTCAAATGCAGCGGGTTGCTCTTTGTCGAACCCTCTTCACTAATCCTCAAATATTAATTGCTGATGAGCCTACGTCAAATATTGATACCTATTCTGCTTCGATTCTGGAGCAGAGGATTTTAGATTTTTCCAATAAAAAAAGAAGGCTTGTAATTGTCACAACAAACTATGAATGTTGCAATTTCCTAGATGTACCTGAGAATCGCTATATCTCGTTGAGTCGGCAGAGTCGTTTCGAGATGTGTGAGATAGATAATTGATGATTTTTTTTATCTAATTTTTAAAAAATCTTCAATATGTTTGTAGGTGTTTATTTATAAGAAAGCTTGACAAAATTCTTTTTAATACTGATACTTTTAATATAACATTTAAATAGGATAAATTTATGACAGAATTAGAAGAAAAAGCGCTAGAGACATTGGCATCAACTCAGATGTTCAGGTATTTTGAAAAAGAGAAAATTTTGAGAATGGTTGAATTAGGAGATGTCAAAGTCTATCAGAAAGGCGAGTGTATTGTCCGTGAGGGGAATTTGAGCAAGAGTTTGTACATTATTGTTTCAGGAAGTACAGATATAAATGTTAGCCGGGACGAGCAGGATGTCTATATTTGCACAATCGGTGAGGGCGAGGTCTTTGGCGAGGCAGGAATATTCTCCTCTGTCAAGAGAACTGCGAGTGTTGTAGCTAGTGATGATGTTATCTTGTTGGCGTTAGACCGGGACAGATTGCTTGAGTTCTTGAAAGAGGATAACACCTCGGGAATTCAATTATTAATGGTTGTAATATATAGCCTTTTAAAAAAATTAAGAACCGCAAACAGAGATTTGGCATATGAGCGCCAGGCTGATATCACTCAAGATGATATTGATAGCATGATTAGAGGTTTGCTTGATGATGGGGGAAAGGAGTAATAAGTGCCATTTGTTTTTGCACTTTTTTCATTTTTAATAAGTTACTATTATCTAAACCTTGGGATAAATGTCCTTAAACGTGGGAAGAAGTCTTTCTTGAAATTTATCTTTTTTCTGTGTTGTTTTTGCTACACCGTGTGGTCTTTTTTTTATACATTTATATACTATTCAAACGATTCAAATGCTTCGCTTATAATGATTCGTTACTCGGTGCTGGCCTGGGCTTTTTTGCCCTCTTTGTCAGCACTTTTTGTTATGTTCTTTATTGCAAAGAGAAAAATTGTTTTAAAGGCGATAGTATTTGTCTTTATGATGGCTATCTCTATTGGATTTGTGGTTGCCTCTCTTTCTGGGAATTTAATGGCAATTTTTATTAAGAGGACGCCATATGGATGGATTGAGTACGCAGATTTAAATAAATCTTACTCACTTCTTTTTACCCTCTACACAAGTATCTGTTTTATTTTTAGTGTGATTGGTCTATTCATTTTGAGATTGAAGGCTAAATCTTTTAAAGAAAAAAAACAATCAAGTTTGATCCTCTTTGGTATTGCCTTAACCTTTTTGGTTACAATTGTCGCGGAGATATTTCTTCCTATTATTGGAGTGAACTGGATTCCCTCTTTTGGCCATTTTTATGGAATATTTTTTGCTGTGAGTGTCGAGGTTGCCTTGTTAAATTATAACCTTTTGCAAAATACCTCGGAGATTGTGCTTGAGAATATCTTGCCCCATATTAGGGATCTTGTTATTTTAGTTGATCTAGAAGGTCATATCGAGGATTCTAATTTGGATTCCACTTTTTTTAAGGATGATCCGCAAAGGGCAAGGAGGATTCAAGACCTAGATGAGTTGTTTATAGATGGACAGGCTTTTCGTGACAATTTTTATCAAGAGTATCTCTCTGGTAAGAGACACCTGGAGATGCATGATGTCCAGATGAGTTTTTATGATGATAGAAAGTTTCCTGCTGATATCTACTTCACTGTGTTGTCTGATAGGTTTGGTGATGATATAGGTTTTCTCTTGGTAATTAAGAATATATCGGAGATGAAGAATTTACATCAAATTACAGATAAGTTACAGGATTCAAATAAAAAGCTTATCCATCTAGCTGAGACAGATGCCTTGACTCAGGTTAAGAATAGAAAAAAAATGGAAGATATTCTAGATCTCGAGATGATTGTCGCGATGAAATATAGAACACCTCTTTCCATAATCATGTTTGATCTTGATAATTTTAAAGAGATAAACGATAATTTTGGGCATGATGTGGGTGACCAGGTATTGGTTCTTGTCTGCAATGAGGTTCAATCGCTTATTCGTAGTTCTGATGTACTTGGTCGTTGGGGTGGTGAGGAGTTCTTGGTCGTGTGTAGAAATACAGATATTGAGAGTGTCTCTCTTCTTGCAGAGCGGATTAGGCTTGGTATTATGGAGTTAAGCAAGCAGGGAGTTGTTGATTTCATAAGCGCAAGCTTCGGAGTCGCTGAGTTTAGCAGTGAAGAATCTAAGAATAAGCTTCTTATTCGACTTGATAAAGCAATGTATAGCTCCAAACATCAAGGTAAGAATTGCGTATCAAAGGCTCAATAGTAAATATCTTGTAAATGCGCCTTAAAATCAATAAAAAATCTTTACAGCTAGATTTTCCTGACTTATAATAACTATGATTATTATTGTTAGGAGATTTTTAATGAAAAAAAATCATTGTTTTTTTATTTTTATAATGTTTATCGTTCTTTTAGGTTCTTGTAGCGATGGATTTGCAAAAAATGGCGGGTATATCTTGACTAGGCACCTAGTTGAGGTGAAGAGACCATGTTTTGTTAATACAATTTTCCAAGCGACAAATACCTTTGATTTGCCTGTTCCTGGTCTAGAGCTAAGTGATTTCTCTGTAAGAGAGAATTGGGATGATGTAGATCCTACTGCTGCTGGTATGACCTTGAAGACTAAGGCTGATATAGAGTACTCGATGAATACTGTTTTGCTTATTGATAATAGCAGATCTTATTCAGACGATAAGTGGAGTGGAATTAAGGATGCCTTAAAGGCATTTGTTGATAGTATGTTTGAGGAGCAGAAGATTGCTATTGTCTCATATGGGCTAGAGCCTATAGTTGTTTCAGAGTTTAAGACCTCAAGTGCTGCTGATAAGGAAGCGCTTAAGAGTGTTATTGATAATCTTGAGATGGTTGCGCTTGATGCGGCTGAGGTTGTTGAGTATATTTCAGATGGTAGTGTTTCCGCTGAGGAGGCTGTCAAGAGAAATAATCTTAGAGCGGCTATGCGAAAGGCATCTTCTCTGTATAATGATCTTTACTCAACAAGTAAGGTAGAACAGGGTATTATTATGCTTGTTACTGATGGTGGGCATGGCGCATATGAGCAGAAGATGTTCTATGATGCTAGGATTGCAGACGATCAGCCAGAGTTTGAAGCATCTACTGCTACAACTCAGTCTAAGGTTCTTTCAACACTGAGATGGGGAATCCCTGGAGATATAAATTGGAGAAAGGTTGTTGTCTTTAATATGGCTGCACCTCTTGTTGAGAGTGAGTTACTTACTGGAATTGCTAGCAGGAAGTATGAGTATTGTGCTGGTCCTGGTTTCTTGAATCTTCGCTTGCAGTATCATTCTAAGTGGTTAGAGAGATACTCTCGATCCTTATATGTATTGAGTTATCGGACAGATAGGACATTTGATCCTAATGAGGTTCAGAATACATACAGGTTGACTGTGAAGCTTAAGGGAAATGCTAACTTTGGTGATAATTATAAGATGACCTATGATTTTGATACTCAAGAGATAGAGGCATTGACTAAAGCTCAGGTTATTGTTCGTGGTATAACTGGTGATAAGATGGGTTTTGATTTTGACTGTGGTGATTTCCCTATGACGTTTGATGCTGGAATTGCTGCAAGTTTTGCTGGGAAAGAGTATAAGCGGCATTTGAATTTATTGATTCATCCAGATGGAGTCAGGTCTGTTTATCTAGAGACTCCTGGTGAGGGAGTATCGACATACACTGTGACCTCTTCTGATCCTTCAGTTGTTACTGTTACAGAGTTAGGTAGTGGATGGTCCTCTTTTGTCGTAACTGCTACAGGTAATCCTGGAGATACATGTGATATCTCAATTGTGGATACTCAGAATGTTTATATAGATAAAAAAGAAGATGGAACCACAGAGGAACTTCAATATACTAGAACAATTCCTGTTACTGTTGTTGAGATTGCTGGTAACTTTGTAGAGGTTCAAGCTGGATCGTTTGATATGGGATCAGAATCTGCTAATGCAGAGGAAGATGAATATGCTCAAGCTCGAAATGATGATGGAGAGCGAGAGGGTGCTATTGAGTTGCCTACTATTACTATTGATAGAGCCTTCTATATCTGTAATGTTGAGGTAACTCAGAAATTGTGGTTTGAGGTTATGCAGTCTAGGCCTTCCGCATTTATTGATGATAGTACTGATGCTAATTTCTTAGTATCTATGAACCGTCCAGTAGAGAATGTAACTTGGAGTGAGGCTATTACTTTCTGTAATAAGTTGAGCAGGATTGCAGGGCTTGAAGAGGTCTATACTGGTGATGGTCGATTTGTTAAGGCTGATTTAACTAAGAGTGGGTATCGGTTGCCAACTGAGGCTGAGTGGGAATATGCTGCTAGGGGAGGACATACCCCTCCTGGCACTAGATCTGATTATCCTGGAACTACTGTTGCGACGTTAACTGATTATGCTTGGTTTAATGAGAATGCTTCGAATGAGACTCATAAGGTCGGAGAGAAATTACCTAATGAGTTAGGTCTATATGATATGTCAGGAAATGTCTGGGAGTGGTGTTGGGACTGGTATTTCAGAGATCAGTACTATACTTATAAAGATGGGGTGAATGATGTTGCAGATTCTACTGATCCAACAGGGCCTACTGAGTTACTATCTGAGAATTTTGAAGATGACCTTGGAGATGGAAATGGTCGAAGAGATTTTAATGCAAATGAAGATAGACGTATTATCAGAGGTGGAAGTATCTTCTACCCTGCTGAAAAGGTAACAATATCTAATAGAAATTCAGGTACAATAGGTTCAAAGAATCAAGGTACTGGGTTAAGATTAGTTAGAACAAAAGTAGATTAATTATAAAAAAAATATAGAGGTTGTAGACAATTTATCTGTTTACAACCTTTTTTTTGGGCTTTGAATATAATTTAGATAATGGAAATGCTGGATAATTTTGATTTTATTAATATATCCTTAGTATTGTTTCGAGTAAATAGCACATATGCTTTTTTTCTTGCGAGATTGCAATTCTGGGTGTATAATGAATAGATTTAATTATTAAGTCGGTTAGGAGGTTTTATGGAAGAGAAGACAGGGGTTTTCGGTTACAGATGGGTGGTTTTATTGGCATTCGTGGCAATAAATATCGTATTACAGATTCAATGGTTAATATTAGTGCCGGTGAGATCTGCAGCTATGGAGATATATGGGGTTACAGGTCCTCGAGTAGATTTTTTTGCTATGAGTTACATGTTGTTGTTTATTCTTTTTTGCTTTCCTGCGTCATATGTCTTAGATACGTGGGGGCTTAAGGCTGGTATTGGCATTGGTTCTGCATTGTGTATGGTTGGTGCTGGATTAAAGATTTTTTTCCCAGGTAGTTTCTGGGTGCTTCTTGCGGGGCAGATTTCCTTTGCTATAGCGCAACCTTTTATTTTGAATGCAATTACAACTATCTCTTGTCGTTGGTTCCCTCGTAAGGAGAGGGCGACTGCTACGGGGCTTGGTACGTTGTCTCAATATGCGGGAATAATTATTGCAATGTTAACAATTCCTTTGTTTGTCAGCGAATCAGAGATTAATGGGGTTGTAACATATGCCGGGTTAGATACAATGCATATTGTCTTTGGTATTATCACATTTGTTGCAGCTGTGATTGCTTTTTTCTTCATGAAGAGTAATCCTCCATTGCCTCCTGTTATCGAAGAGATTCCTAGATTTACCTTTTTTAAGGGAATTGGCTCTATGTTTAGAAATAAGAGTATGTTGGTAACTATATTTGTCTTCTTTATTGGTCTTGGAATCTTTAATGCTGTAAGTTCATTAGTTGAACCAATCTGTGTTGATGGAAAGGGATTGAATATGGAGCAAGGTGGTCTTGTTGGTGGAGTCATGATTATTGGAGGAATTGTTGGAGCAGTAATAATTCCTATGTTGTCTGACATGTTAAAGAAGAGAAAGCTATTTTTGGTTATCTGCCTTATTGGAATGGTTCCTAGTCTGTTCTTACTATATATTTCTCAGTCTTTTGCTCTGGCTATGGTTGCTTCTTTTATGCTTGGTTTCTTTGTCATGAGTGCTGGTCCTATAGGCTTTCAGTATGCTGCGGAGATTAGTTATCCAACTCCAGAGTCTAGCTCTCAAGGTATTCTCTTGTTTGTTGGTCAGGTCTCTGGATTGATCTTTGTCGCAATAATGGGACAATCAGATGCTCTTATGAATGCTTTCATGATTGGATTTATTGCTCTTGGTGCTCTTTCAGCAATTGCTACATTTTTCTTGGCTGAATCACCAATGATTATTACAGAAAAGGATAAGGCAGAGGGCAGAATTCCTAATTTCGCTGAGAGTGAAATTCATACACACGAGAAAGTTGCTACTTTTTCAGAATAGTGAGGTGTTATGAAGAGGAATCTTCTTGTTTTATTTTTAAGTTCTATTATTCTTTCTTGCGCAGGAATCATTCCTGTGCAGAGAGATTATATTGATGGTTGGATTGATTCCGAGAATTCTTATAAAGAGCATCTACCTCATACAGTTATTTCTAGGAGTATTGAAAACTTTTTGAGTGATGATTCTATCGTGTTAAAGAAAAAAGTTTTATTTATCGGATATGATGGGGTAAGAACAGATGCAATTGCGAAGTCTGAGATTAAGGCTGTTCCATATATTGCTGGATTCCCAGCAGGTGGGCTATTTTATTCTCATGTCGGAGGTGTTTCTGGTCAATTGCAGCGAACTGACAGTGGTCCTGGTTGGGCTACTATCTTAACTGGGGTTTGGGCTGATTCTCATGGCTTTGTTCGAAATTCTGTTGCTAGTAAATCAAGTGATGCATCGAGTTTTTTAAAGAAAGCTAAGCTGTTGGATAAAAATTACGTAGTAGCTTCATTGGTGAAATGGGGAACAATCAATGATAATATTCTGGGCGATGAAAAGGATATTATCGATTTTCAGTACAATGCAAAGAGTGACGAGGATTTGTTCGAAAGGTCAAAGAAATTACTGTCAGACAGTGATCCTGATGTTGTTTTTATTGCATTTGATGATCCGGATGCTGCTGGGCACTCTTCAGGGTTCAGCCCATTTTCTAACAAATATTTGGAGCAGATTTCGTTGACAGATAGTTATGCCTATGAATTGCTGAAGATTGTTGAGGCTAGAGAAGCTTATGCAAACGAAAAATGGTTGATAATTATTTCTACAGACCATGGTGGCTCTGGGACTGGGCATGGTGGACAGTCTGACCATGAAAGAAATGTTTGGTTTGTTATAAGTGAGAAGAGTTATGTCTATTGATGTTTTTAGGAGAGGTTTTAGTTCTTTATTGTTTATAGTTTTAATTTCTTCTTGTACCTCTTTTGGTGTGAAGATGCATACTTCGCCGAGTGAGGATTTTTCGTATAATATTGTGGCTTGCTCAGGCAATGGCTATTCTGAATTCCCTACTGAGTATATTGATTTAGGTAAATCTTATGTTGTTGATGGGAAAGAGTATAGTGTTAAGGATTTTTTCAAGAAGACAAATACTACTTCATTTCTAGTCTTGAGAGATGGAGTTCTTGTCTATGAAAAATATTTTTTAGGAACAGATCGTGAGACTCTTTTTCTCTCCAATTCAATGGTTAAATCTGTGACTTCTACCCTTGTTGGACTTGCGGTAGAAGATAATCTGATTGATTCGATTGAAGATCCAATTATTAAATATTTACCTGAGTTAAAGGATTCTGGTTATGGCTCTGTAACTATTAAGAATCTTTTGCAGATGACCTCTGGAGTGAAGTATAATGAGGGCGGAGGATTGCCTCGTGCGAATTTGTTTGAGCTTCTTAGTTATGCAAAGCGTCGGGCTTCGTTGAATTTTTTACAAGAGATGAGGGTTGATTATATGCCTGGGACATCTTTCAGGTATGCGTCTGTTGATACATTGGTTCTCGGGCATTTGATTGGTCGAGTTACTGGGATTTCTTGCTCGCAGTATCTTTCTGAGAGGATTTGGACTAAGATTGGCGCTGAGGCTGATGCCTATTGGTCGACAGATGCTGTTGGCCAGGAGTTAGCCTTCGGGTTCTTCTATGCTAGGGCTAGGGATTATCTGCGATTTGGTCAGCTTGCTGCAAACATGGGGCGGGTTGGAGATTCACAGATTGTTTCTACACAGTGGTTGTCGCAAGCAACTCTTCCGCGTCAAGGAGATGGCCCTGAGAATTTGCTACCTGGAAATGCGGATGATAAAGATAAAGAGGATTGGGGTTATCAGTATCAGTGGTGGTCTAATCCTGACTCGCAAGATAAATCTTTCTATGCTATCGGAGTTTTTGGTCAGTATATGTATATAAATCCAGAGACTCGAACTGTTGTATTGCGTACATCTTTTGATTTAGATGCAAGTAGTCAAACTAACTATACTCAATTAGTTCAGTTTATGGAGTATGTTGCAGATTATGTAAATGAAAAGGGGCGGTAAGCCCCTTTTTTTAAAACATCCTGTTTCTTTTTTCTCCATTCACAAAGGCTTTCACGTTCAGAATCAACTCTTCTACAAGTTGTTCCATTGACTCTTTGTAAAGCTCCCCGCAGCCTGGGCTTAGAACCAGCTTATCTGGATCTCTGATGTTAATGATTGGGGAGTTGTCGTTTAAAGGCTCTTCTTGAAAGTGGTCAAGGCATGCTCCAGCAATTCTTCTGTCATCAAGAGCCATTGCTAGCGCAGTCTCGTCTACTACTCCTCCAGCTCCCTCCGCGATTATGATTGCATCTTTTTTCATAATAGAGAATTCTCGTAGTCCAATCATATTGTCGTTTCTTTCGTTCATTTCTGAGTGGACTGATATGATGTCTGATTCTGAGAGAAGCGTCTTCAGATCTGCCTTCTTGAACCGTTTGTCTTTAGGTGCGCTATCGTGGTTGTGATAGAGGATGTTACATCCGAAGGCCTGTGCTAGCTCAGCTGTCTTTTTTCCTGCTTCGTTCATCTCAATAATTCCCCACGTCTTACCGTGTAGCATTATGTTGTTCTTGAATGGGAAGCTAAAAAATCCAGAGGCCTTGTAGTGTTTTTTCTTGATGTAGTTGTCCCAGAATTTTATGTTTCCAGTTAAGGCTAGAAGCATCGACATTGTGTGTTGTGCTCGTGCTGAAGAGTAGATGTCAGGAATTGACGAGATAATGATTTTGTTGTTCTTAGCCTCTTTCTGATTGATAATATTCTTATCAGGACCAGCAATCGAGATTAATTGCAATTTTTTCATTTTTCGTAGGTTTTTTACAGGTATAGGTGTTCTGCAAGTAACCGCGATTGTAGAATCTTTTAGTCTTTCTTCAATCTCGAAGTCTTCAGTCTTTTTGTAGATCATTAAATCACCAAAGTCTGAAAGTCTGTTCAATTTTAGATTCTGCCCAAGAGCAGAAGCATCTAGTACTGTTATTTTGTGCATTTGTTTCTCCCTCATTAATTATAGACAAAATAAATTGATAATAAAGTTTTTAGGGAGAAAATTTTTATTTATTGCTGATGTATTTTATAACCATTTTCTTTAAAATCTCGAGTTCAATCTCTGGTCTGATATTCCTGTCGTTAGGGATTATGTTGCCGCGTAGATACAATTTTTGAGCTAGGGTTAGTAATGCGTGAATTGTTGTGTTGATAATTTCTTTAATAGGTAGTTCTCGGTTGATTGATCCGTCGCTCAGTCCCTCTGCAATTATGGAATAAACTATTGGTCTATGTCGGTATATTGTATTCTCGTATTCCTGCATTCGTTCAGGCATCTCTGGGAGGTTTGCTATATAGTTGTCGAAATTATCTACAAAATTAAGAAAAGCAGGATTTGATTTGAAGAAGAAGAGTGATGAATCGATTAAGTTTTCGATTTTTTCAAGGCCATTGTTGCCTTTTGGTTTCACTTTAGATATCATGTTATTCCACTTTTTCCAAATGTCTATTGCAGCTGCGACTGCAATATTTGTCTTGTTGTCATAGTATCTATAGACAGAAGCTACACCTATTTCAGCTAGGTCTGCAATCTCTTGGATAGAGGTTTTTTCAATCCCTTGCTTCGAAAATAGGATTTGAGCTGCTTCAATTGTCTTTTTCAGTCTTTGGTCTTTGAGTTGTTCTGTAATGTTCAAAATATTTCCTACATGTTTTTTTATATAATATCACGGAAACTCTTTTTCTTGCAAGCTAACAAATATTTAAATTTAAATCAAATTTATTGCAATTCTATATTCGCAAAAGGTTTTGATATTGTAGTATTAGGTTTTTAGCCTTTGATAACATCTTTTGGAGTTATATCTAGTTAAATAGACAGCCTTCAATGGAGATGGCAATCTTTAGCGGATTCTGAAAGACTAATTGTAAATAATTCATTAAAACACAGGCTAAATGCTTGACTATATTCAAAAATAGTATGAATATTTTCATATGTCTAAAAATTTTAAAGAATTTATTTTAAAAAAGATTGATCTCCCTTCTCATTATTCTGAGAATGAGGAACGATTCAATTGGGTCTCTCACTTTGTTGGGGTCTGCTTTTCACTATCTGCATTTGTCTATATGTTGATACATACTCTTGTTTCGACTGAGATTGCGTTTTCGTGGAGCATGACTATTTTTATGTTGACTATGACTGCGATGTATAGTTTTTCTACATTGTACCATAAGCAGAAGGATGAGTTCAAAAAGAAGCTTTTAAGGGTTTGTGACCACACCTCAATTTATTTATTGATTGCTGGAACATATACTCCGATAGCAGCAGCGCTTGACAGTTCTAAAACCTATGTAATATTAGGTATTATCTGGTCGTTTGCTATTATTGGGATAGTTGTAACCATGATCTTTTGGGGAAAATTTAAAGTTTTTCATTTGTTCTCATATCTAATTATGGGGTGGACAGTCGTGTTGTTCTGGGGCGATATTACCCCCTTGATGAGCACAGGATTGTTAGTCTCTATGATTGTGGGCGGATTGCTTTATACATTAGGAACCATACTGTACAGTATGAAAATACCGTACAGTCATGGTGTTTGGCATCTATTTGTGTTATCTGCCTCAATCTCCTTCTTTGTTGGAATTGTTGGGTTCCTATAGGATATCGCCAGGCTTGTAATTTGAAGCTTCTGGATATTTCTTAATAATCTCTGCAACAGCATTGGAGAAAGTTTCAACCTGGATATCAGCACAACCTGTTAGCTGGTATCCTTGTTGAATAATTTGTTCTAGATGAGAACCTGTTAGGCCTACTCGTTTGTCATCACTTAGTCTTTGAGCTAGGTCATTCTTTTGAATCTTCCCGCTTCGAAGATCTAGTAGTGTTCCGACTGCGTGTTCCTTTATTGCCTCATGAACATCTTCTCTTCCAGCACCATTTTTAACAGCTTCCATCATTATAGTTGTGGTACATAGAAATGGCATATAATATGCGTTTTCTCGCTCAATTACAGGTTCGAAGACCTGGAACTGTTGCATAACTGTCAGAAAGGTCTCAAATAATCCATCGACAGCAAAGAAACTATCTGGAAGAGCTACTCTTCGCACCACTGAACAGGATACATCCCCCTCGTTCCACTGGTCCCCGGCAAGCCCGGCAAGCATATTCATGTAGCCGTTTAGAATCACGTGGAAACCATTGATTCTTTCGCAGGATCTACTATTCATCTTGTGTGGCATGGCAGACGAACCAACCTGGCCCTTTGCAAAACCCTCACTCGCAGTCTCGTTTCCAGCCATAATTCGAAGAGTCTTTGCAAACGATGAAGGTCCAGAAGACAATCCATAGAGGGTCGAAACAATCTTAAAGTCAAGGCTTCGAGGATAGACCTGCCCAACAGCATTTAAAATTGAAGAAATTCCCAAGTGCTTTGCGATCTTCTCCTCTAGTTGTGTTGTCTTTGCCATATCCCCTTCGAAGAGAGTCATCTGGTCAAGCCCTGTTCCTACAGCACCTTTAATCCCTCGAGCACTGAAATCTTCTATAGTAAATTCAAGCTGCTTGAAAGCTTCTAGCAACTCCTGACCAAACATTGCGATACGCTTGCCAAGGCTAGTTGGTTGTGCCGCAACATTATGAGTTCGGGCAGTAATAATCTGATTCTTATATTTGTTAGCAGCTTCATCAAAAGCAAGAAGAGCTGCGCTTACTTTCTTTCTAATAACCAGAAGACTCTGGTAAATTTGCAATTGCTCAGTGTTTTCAGTTAAATCCCGGCTAGTCATTCCCTTGTGAATATGTTGGTACCCAGCTAAATCGCAAAATTCCTCAATTCGAGCCTTAACATCATGCCTAGTCACTTTCTCTCGCTGCTTGATAGATTCAAGATCTACATTGTCCTTGACCTTCTCGTAAGCATCAATAGCCTCCTGCGGAATCTCAATCCCAAGCTCTTTCTGAGCCTTCATAACTGCAATCCAAAGATCTCTCTCTAAGACAATTCGCCCCTCGTTTGACCAAATATTTTTCATCTCGTCAGACGCATATCTGTCTGCTAGAACATTTAAAATCATATAATCTCACCTTAAAATAGAATTTATAGTTTATATTACACTGATGAGGCTAGATAGACAAGATATCAGGGTGAGAAAATCTTTGAAACTTCGCCATAGTAGTCGTATACAAGCAATTCCCCATTTGAGTTAAGAAAAAAAGCAATTACCCCACAAATTAACCCACTCTTTACCACAAAGAATCTTTCTATTCCTTGAAAAATCTTGATTTTTCCTCTAGCTGCCTTTCTTAAAGGGTTCTCGGAAATCAATTCATAACCTTCAGGTATTTGCACCTCTGCCGAGTAACTGATTGCGAATGAATATCGGTTCAGACACCCCTCCTTTGTGTCTCTTGTGAGCTTTGTTATGTTAAGTGAGAACGGGTTTCCCTCTGAGTAGGTCAGTGCAGAGTTGCAGAATTTCTCTGGGTTGAGATTTTTCAATCCTGACAAATTATCAGAAAAGATGATAGGGAAGATTCCTCGCTCATACGATGGTTGTAAAATCTCCTGGCTTCCGCTATTAATTATATCGAGAGGAGTAATCCCGCAAGCTGGAAACTTCCCTTTAAGAGTGAATCCGTTAAGCTGGTATACAGGAAAAAGTACAATGTATTCAATTCCGCTTAACTCTTTTTCTAAAGGTATTGGGAATTCCATAGGCTGAAAAAACCCTAAATTCGCTTGTGCATGATAGATCTCATATCCTACTAATAACTCTTCAATCAGCGCATCCTCAGAAAATTCCGGTAGAGCAATGTGTAATTCTGAAATACGGCACGAAGAGAGAAGTAATATTATAAAAAAAAAGATTCTCATATATTCTTATTATCTTTTTTTTATCTATTACTTCATTGTTTCTTGAAAATCTCTCGAATTTTAAAAAAATCTTCTTTAATCCGCGAATCCTGGTAATCCGCGTAGGTCCATTTTAGTGGCTGGAACTCTTTTTTAATATTTATCATGGTGACCTCACCGTATATGCCCTTTTTTAGAGCAATTCTATGTCCCATCGGCTTGGTAGTTGCGAGGACAATGTGACCAAGATTGAGAAGCCCTGGATCAATATTGACTATCCTTCCTTTTTCAGAATTTAGGAATTTTTTTTCAATTTTATTAGTAAAGATTTTTATATCGGATAATCTCTCTGGATTTACAAGCCTATCAAACGATATAAAAATCTTTTTTATATTCGAAGAGAGCATCTCCGAGTTGTAGTATTCAGTAAAATCGAAATTATAGATCTGTGAGACATAATCGATCTTCCCGTATTTTCTTGTTAAAATCTTAAAAGTCGCGTCAAGATCACTTTTTTCGAGAAACATAATCCCCGCAATCAATTTTTCTTTGTTAAAAGCCTTCTTCTTTCCCATTTGTTTAAAAATCCTTTGCAATTTATATGAAATTATATAATAATTAACATATATGGACAATCAGCAAAATTACATAAATCAATTAGAAGAAATCCTTGACGAGCGTCGAACCTTCATTTTGCATGAAGTCTTGTTCCGTATGAAAAATGAGTTGTCTTATTATACGATGACCTTTGGAAATTTGTATAAAATCTTCTTGAATAACGGGATATTAGGCAAAGATATGTATCGAGAGGATTTTAAAATTTCTAATATCGGAGTCCCCTCGGAAGAGAAGTTTTCAGATAAGAAGTCGAAGGAGGAACTCTCAATAAGGCTTTCTCAGTTTGATTCTTATCTAAATTTTTTATTAACTTACTGTACTTTCTCTATTGAGTACTTTAACCCTGAGAATGTTAAAAAGGTCGCCTCTCTTATCCAGTATATCAAGTGGGAGCAATTTACCCCTGGAAGTGATCATTTTCTCACAGCCGAGTTAGCTAAGCTTATCGAGAATGACCATAATGTGAAGCAAGATTTTACAGCAAAGATATTAAGTGATTCTACGAAGCAGTTGATAAAGCATACAAAGAATATTATGCGAGATCTGAAGATTCTCTCTGATTTTGATAGAGAGTCATATAAGCTAGAGTTTCGTAAGAGTGTCTTATCTACAGTTGCTCTATCATCTTCTATGCTTAGTAATATGGAAGGTACATTAAATGCTTTGAAAAAGGTTGCTGCCTCTAAGATGCCAAATAGGGTCTTTTTTTCAAACCTTGTAAAAGAGATTATTTACGAAGAGTTAGACTCTTCGGGAGATGATTTGAAAGAAGAGGTTTTGAAAAAATTGCAGGCTGGTGGGGCTAAGAAGGTTCAAGAGAGAAAAGCCTCTCCTGATGAGATTCTAGCAAAGGCAATAAAGACTCTGGCTTCAGCAAATCCATTTGTTTCAGAAGCCTTGGTCAAATTATCTGCAAATTCGACGAATTTGGACACGGAGAAGGAGTCTTTTTTTGTTAGATTTTTAGTAGCTCTGCATGTTCTTCCAAAGGCAAACGATAAAGATAGGTATATCGAGATTGATCTTGCTGAGGAGTCTTCTGGAGTCTCAATTAAGAAGACAATTAATGTAAATAGCTTTATTAAATCTGCAAAGAAGACTATAGATGATGTCTCTTCTGTTAAATCTAAGATGTCATCTAATTCAGAAGATAAAGCCTTGGTTCTTGAGGAATTTAATAATGCTATAACCTCGTATATTAAGCTAGTTAAGATGCTTTCCGCAATAAATGATTTTTTTAAAGATAAAAAAGGTCCTCAGGGCGTTATGCGAAATATCGCTACCGAGATAACATCAATTAAGAATTATATCTCATCTGCGAGAGCCTTGCGAAACGACTATTACACTATTAAAGGTGAAGAAAACCTCTTAAAAAAATAATTTTTTGTCAAAGCGGTTGTCTTTTAGTGCAAAAAATTGTATATATTTCTAATCCTTTTTTTCATCATGGTAGGAGGTCTTATGCCAAACAAAAAAACAAAAAATTGGGACATCCAAAAATCAGAAGACTTATATTTGATAAACTCTTGGGGATCTCCTTATTTTTCAATATCAGAAAGCGGAGAGGTTGTTGTCTCTCTTGAAAAATCAGAAGAACATCCAGTCACTAAGGGTGTTAGTCTCATGACCATTGCGAAGGGGCTAAAGGAGCGGGGATTTGATTTGCCAGCTTTGTTGCGTTTTGAGGATCTACTTGAATCTAGAATTAGATTGTTAAATGAGACTTTTTTAAAAGCTATGGAGAAGGTCGATTACAAAGGTACTTATCGCGGGGTATTTCCTATTAAAGTTAACCAGCAGCACCAAGTTATTGAGGATATCTCAGAGTTTGGGAAAAAATACCATCACGGGTTTGAAGCAGGAAGTAAGGCAGAATTGATAATTGCTATGACCTATGTCTCTAGCTCCGAGTCTCTGGTTATCTGTAACGGCTATAAAGACTCTGAATTTATTGATTTAGCACTGTTAAGCAGATCTATTGGAATAAATACTGTTCTTGTTATTGAGATGCCGCAGGAGCTTGATGTAATTATTGAGCGATCTAAGGCCTTAGGGATCTCTCCTGTACTTGGTCTAAGAGTTAGACTCTCTGCAAAGGCAGGTGGACATTGGAACTCTAGTGGTGGTGATAACAGCATGTTTGGGTTGAACTCAGATGAGATTATGAAGGTAGTAGATAAGTTGAAGGGTGAGAATATGCTAGATACATTGCAACTTTTGCATTATCATCTTGGCTCTCAAATCCCCAATATTCGAGATATCAGATCTGGAGTAATCGAAGCTTCAAGATACTATTGTGAATTGAAAAAAGAGGGAGCAAACATGCTTTTTCTTGATATTGGTGGCGGGCTTGCAGTTGATTATGATGGAACCCACACTAATTATGGAAGTAGCTGTAACTATGGGTTAAACGAGTATTGTGCCGATGTTGTTGAAGGCATTATGGAGGTTTGTGACAGAGCAGAGATTGAACATCCTACAATCATCAGCGAATCTGGACGTGCTACAGTCTCCTATTATTCTGTTCTCTTGTTTAATATTCTTGATGTAGAGAGATTTAACACAAAATCAGATAATGACATGCTAGGCGACACCACAAATGAGATTTTGGAAAACCTTTTTTATACAAAGAATAATTTAACAACAAAGAATATTCAGGAATCATTCAATGATGCCCTGTACTATCGTGACACATTGAAGTTTGTCTTTAACCATGGTGAAATTACGTTAAGGGAAAAAGCCTTAGGCGAGAGACTTTTTTGGAGTATAATGCATAAGATAGAGGAGTTTTGCGAAGAGTTAGAGTATGTTCCAGATGAAATTGCAGATTTTAGTGCAAATATCTCTGATATCTACTACGGTAATTTTAGTGTTTTTCAGTCTCTTCCCGATATTTGGGCTATAGATCAGCTTTTTCCTGTAATGCCAATACATCGATTAGACGAGAAGCCAGATAGAAAAGGCATTATTGCAGATATGACTTGTGATTGTGATGGTAGAATAAATAGATTTATCGGTCTTGAGGATGTAAAAAATGCTTTAGAGCTTCACCAATTGAGAGACAATGAAGAGTATGTTATTGGAGTTTTCTTAGTCGGTGCTTATCAAGAGACACTAGGAGATCTTCACAATCTAATGGGCGATACTAACGTCGTTAGTGTTAAGCTAACTGCAAATGGAGAATACTATTTGACAAAAGAGGTCGAAGGTGATACGGTGGCAGATATACTGGAAGTTGTTGAATATAATACAAAGTCCATGGTTGAGCGAATGAGAAAGAAGGCAGAAGAGGCAGTAGGTTCAGGAACTATCACAGCTAAACAGAGAAAATCATTTTTGGAGTTGTATCAAATTGGATTACGAGGGTATACCTACTATGAGAACAATTAGTTTAGAAAATTATGATCCGAAGATGCCAGGAAACTCGAATCTTGGATTATTTGGTGTTCCTCAGACATTTGAGAATGCTAAGGTATGTGTAATCCCTGTACCATTTGAAGTTACAGTCTCATACCAGTCGGGGACAGCAAGTGCGCCGAGAGCAATCCTTGAGGAATCTGCTCAGCTAGATCTAGCCCATCCACATCTTCTTGGCGCTTGGAAGTTTTCCCCTTTTTTAATAGAAGAAAACAAACAGATATCTCTTCTAAACTCTAAATTTCGCAGAAGGGCTGCGCGTCATATTAAGATGTTAGAGCAGGCTAAGCCTTATAGCAGATCAAATCTAGCTGAAATAAATAAGGCTTGTCATGATGTCTGCTCAATTGTGAGGGCTGAGACAAGACGAATTGTTGAACACGGTAAGATTCCAGGTGTGCTAGGTGGCGATCACTCGACACCTTTAGGAGCAATCCTTGCGCTTGCTGATAAGCACGAAGATTTTGGGATTCTTCACATCGATGCCCATATGGATTTGAGAGTAGCATATGAGGGTTTTGAGTATTCTCATGCATCTGTAATGTACAATGCTTCAAGATTTGGCAATGTGAAGAAAATTCTGCAGATCGGAGTAAGGGATTTTAGTGAAGATGAGTTAAGCTATGCAAATAATTCTGAGAAGATAAGCTATATCACTTCAGAGACAATTGCTAGAAATAAGATAGATGGCAAATCATTTGCAAAGATAATAGAAAAAGAGATAGATAAATTACCACAGAAGGTCTATATCAGCTTTGATATAGATGGGCTAGACCTTCCTTATTGTCGGGGGACTGGAACTCCAGTGCCGGGAGGTCTAAGCTATGAAGAGGCAATCTATTTGATAGATTTAATCTGGCAGAGTGGCCGGCAGATAATTGGATTTGATCTGTGCGAAGTAGCGCCAGAAAAAGATAGTATTATCGATGCATCAATCGGTGCAAGAATTTTATTTAGATTATCAACAGCTGCATTTATCAGTTTGAAAAACAGGAGGTAGTAATGGGAAAAGTATTAATTATTGGAGCAGGTGGGGTTAGCACAGTTGTGGTTCAGAAATGTGCTCAACATCCAGAGGTTTTTGAAGAGATAGTTCTTGCAAGTAGAACAAAATCTAAGTGTGATGCAATTGCAAAGCTTATAACAAATATGAAGGTTATCACTGAGAGTCTTGATGCTGATAATGTGGCAGAGACAGTTGCCTTGATAAAAAAATATAATCCAGATCTAGTTATAAATGTCGCACTTCCGTACCAAGATCTAGCAATCATGGATGCTTGCCTTGAGACAAAGACAAATTATCTTGATACTGCAAATTATGAGCCCAAAGATGTGGCAAAATTTGAATACAGTTGGCAGTGGGCATATAAAGAAAAATTTGAAAAAGCAGGAATTATGGCCCTTCTTGGCTGCGGATTTGATCCAGGGGTAACTGGAGTTTTTACTGCATATGCAGCTAAGCACCACTTCGACGAGATCCATTATCTTGACATAGTAGATTGTAACGCAGGTGACCACGGGCAAGAGTTTGCTACAAACTTCAATCCAGAGATAAATATACGGGAGATTACTCAGAACGGACGATACTGGCAGAATGGTCAGTGGGTCGAGACTAAACCACTAGAGATACATCAAGATGTTGATTATCCAGAGGTTGGAGGAAAAGATTCATACCTTCTTTATCATGAAGAGCTTGAGTCACTTGTGAAGAATTTTCCAACAATCAAGAGAGCACGATTCTGGATGACTTTTTCCCAAAAATATATAACTCACCTACAGGTTCTTGAAAATGTTGGAATGACAAGCATCAAGCCAATCAAGATTCAAGGTGTGGAGATACAGCCGTTGCAATTCTTGAAGGCTGTGCTTCCAGAACCAGGCACACTTGGTGAGAATTACACAGGAAAGACCTCGATTGGATGTCAGATTCGTGGAATTAAAGATGGTAAAGAGAAGACCTACTTCATCTACAACAATTGCGAACACCAGTGGGCTTACAAAGATACGAAATCACAGGGCGTATCCTACACTACTGGAGTTCCAGCAATGACTGGGGCAATGATGATGCTCAATAAGATCTGGGATAAGCCAGGTGTATGGAATGTTGAAGAGTTTAATCCAGATCCATTCTTGTCAGCACTTGCAAAGCATGGTTTGCCATGGAATGAGATTATAAATGAAAAATTAGATTTTGAGGATTTGATAGATTAATGAAAGATACAGAATATTACCTACAGGCAGAGAGCCCCGCTTTTATCTTGAACCAGGAGTTGTTAGAACAAAATCTAGCGATTGTCGATGAGATACAGAGAGAAACCGGCGTGGAGTTAATCTTTGCACTGAAAAGTTATGGACTGTATAAATCTTTTCCGATTTTTCAAAGATATATAAAAGGAATGACAGCTAGCTCGCTAAATGAGGCTGAGCTAGCAAATGAATTTTTTGAAGGGGGGCAGATTCACTCCTATGCCCCTGTCTATCTGCCAAAAGAGGCAGCAAGAATCTTCGAGCTCTCATCTCACGTGACATTTAATTCTGTTAGCCAGTATCTTGCAAACAAGGATAAATATCCCCAGCTTCAGGGCAAATCTTGTGGCTTACGAATAAATCCAGAGTATAGCGAGGTCGAGACAGATCTCTACAATCCGTGTATCAAAGGATCCCGACTTGGCATACGTTGCGAGGATTTGAAGCGCCTCCCTGAAGGCATTGAGGGGCTTCACTCCCACAATCTGTGTGAGTGCGGTGCTGCTGCGACAGCAAATACCCTGCAAAACATCGAGAAGCTGTTTGGAGAGTTTTTGCCGCAGATAAAATGGCTTAATCTCGGGGGCGGTCATCTTTTTTCATCAGCTGGGTATGACTTGAAATTACTCAAAGATACCCTGAAGTCGTTCAAGGCTAAATATCCCCACTTACATATAATCCTTGAGCCAGGGGCTGCATTTGTCTGGCAGACAGGAGTCCTTGTCGCAGAAGTTTGCGATATAATAGAGAATTCTGGTGTGAAGATTGCAATGCTAGACACCTCATTCGCGGCTCACATGCCTGATTGTCTGGAGATGCCATACAGGCCTAATGTCTTCGGGGCAGGTTATGCAGGCGAAAAAGGCTACGACTACTACCTTGGTGGCTGTTCATGCCTTGCAGGAGACTACATCAAAGATTACTCCTTTGCCCAACCACTGCAACCAGGCGAAAAAATCATCTTTGCCGACATGATGCACTACACCATGGTCAAGACAAACATGTTCAACGGAATCAACCTCCCAAATATCTACATCCTCCACAAAGACAAGAAGCTTGAACTCCTTAAATCATTCTCATACGCGGATTACAAGAGCAGGTTGTGATTGAGTAGACTTAACTTCTTCTTGATCTCTCTTTGTCTTAAAAAAGTTTCTTTATGCGAATCTGTGATTTTTTTTATAAAATTAGAAAACAATTAAAAAAACGATTAACCACTGAAGAAACTGGTTGAAATTTGAAAGATTAAAAAATTCCAACTATCCTTAGGTATGTAGCCAATTTATAAATCTAGTAGTGCTATATGTTTGGAGGTCAAGATGGGAAGGATGAAATCATCGGTTAGGGCTAAAATCTTTTTGCCAGTAATAATCTTAA
>JAFGXN010000109.1 GCA_016936615.1 Spirochaetales bacterium
CGCTTTGTATGAATTTTTGAGAAATCAGTAATGAATTATAATCCCTAGTGTACAAAGCATACTCATCAATTAAATCAAATTCCGTTTTGTACTTTTCTTTTATTTGCTCTATGATTACTTGGTTTGTTTCTAATGTGGCTTTCGCATCGTAATCCTCTGGATTTTCAGCTATTTCCTTCTTTAATCTTATTATATCTTTCTCGTATTCAGCAATCCTCTTCCTTGCATTTGAAAATGGTTCGCTTGACTCTATAAAACTAAGACTTTCTCCGAATGCGTCCAACGCATCTTTTGCCTTATTTATATCTTCTTCTGTTTTTGAATCAGCCATATTTGATATTGCATTTTTAGTTTCTAATGCTAAAGTTTTTGTGTCTTTCGACATTTCCTTTAGTTCTTCAAATTCTTTTCTTGCGTTTCTTATCTCTATGACTAATGCAACCAAACCAGCAACTATAGTAGACAATCCCAAAGAGATTGCCGCTTTGAACGCCTCTGCCGAGGCAGTAGCCGCCCAAAATTCAGCAGTAAGAATTTTTAATTGAACTATCGAGTCTATTAAAGAGGCTATAAGCGTGATTAGACTCTTTTTTGCTAAAATTTGAGTAATTAAAACTATAGTAGATATAATAGCAACAAGACCGATTCCAGAATCCATGAACTCTATAAATGAATTTGTAGCACCTAAAACCCAAGAGACTAACTTACTACTAATAATATCATTAGACAAGTCAGCCCAACTTTGTTTTAATGCGTCCAGTCTCCCCTGTAGTGACTTTGAATATTTTTCAAACTCTTCTGCGGCAGAGCCATTGGAATTCAATGCCATTTTTGTAGCATCCATTGTATGATTTAGATTTCCAAGTATTGAGTTTAAAACAGGAGCTTGTCTAGTACCAGAAACCAAAAATCCTATCTCTGATTTAGCCTCGTCATTTAAACTTCCCCAAACACCAGCCAAGTCCTTTAGTATGTCGTATGTAGACCTTAATTCGCCATCAACTTCTTGTATTTTTACGCTATTAGCATACTTATCAAAAGCTTCTTGGAGTTTTGGCATCAACCCTTCAATTTCTTCTCCATCTTCTGTAACGGCTCTTAATCTTGTAGAGATAGTTATTAAACCGCTTGAAACTTTTTCAATTTGTTGTAACTGCTCTTGTCCACCAGTTAAAATACCTATTGACTCTTCAAAAGTAGTGCCAGTCTGCGCCAAAACACCAGCAGTTCTTCTTAGTCCATCAGCTAGGTCATCTGTATTTATTGCGAAATTATTAGAAACTTCGTTTATAGCATCTATAACATGAGTGCTGTCGGATGCGGTCATATTAAAACCTTTTAATATCGAAATCATAGCTGTAGAAGCTTCTGTTACATCATTTATACCATCTGCTATTTTTGTCAGTACAATAGCACTTTCAGCTAATTGTAAAGATTCTGATATTGAAAAACCCATTCTCTTAAATTCTGCTGTGGCTCTAACAACACTCGCTGTAGTAGCGTTTAATTTTTCACCAATAGGGTCAACAGCATTTGCAAAAGACCTTTGTTGTGCTTCTGTCATCTCTGTGACCTTACTTAATTCAAGCATAGCGTCATCTAATTCTTTTACTTCTTCAATCATTTTTCTAATAGTTCTTATTGATTGTAGGAAAAGAGTTGTAACACCTTGCCAAGCTATAAACTTTTTAACCGCAACAGACATCATGGTAGATAAATGCATAGAGTTGTTGCTAAGAGCCTTTAATTGTTTGCCAGCATCACCAGCGTCTATTTTAGCAAGTCTAAATTGGTGATTTAATTCCTTAACTTCATCACCACTAATATTTGTTGATTTAGAAAGCTCATCTGCCCTTGCGCCAAATTTTTCTAATTCAGCAACATATTTTTTTACTTTTTCTCTGTCTTCGTGAGTTCCAAAATCTTTTGTTCTTTCTAAAAGATTTTTCATTGATTTTGAAGATTCTTCCGATTTTTCTTTTAAAGACTGTAACGACTTTACAAGTCTGACTTGCTCTGTTTGCTGTGCTTTTATAGCATCTTTTTGAGTTTTCCCAGTTCTATCAATTGTTTCACTGTATAAAACTTGACCAGTGGTAGCATCTCTAGTTATTTTTTCAGTGTTTTTTAATTCATCATTGAACTCTTGCTTTATAGTAAGAGCTTTCCCATCTGCGCTATAAAGTGTTTTTGTTATGTCTGCTTGTTCTTTTGCTACGTTTACGGATTTTACTTCCTCAATGCCTAATTCTTGTCTTGCTTTTTTTAGATTTGAAAGTAAAGATTGTGTTTCTTTCCAAGTAGCATTTTCTTTGTCTCTTTGGTTCAAAAATTCAGAGCTGTATTGTAAAAGTTCTTTTGAACTTAAAGCTCCACTTTTATACAAATCATTTATTTCTTTTACCAAAGATTTATTCTTACCATCAATTGATGGCTTTATATTGATTTTTATATTTTGTTTTGCTAACTCTTGTTCTAGCTTTTTTAGGTCACTGCGCAAGGTCTTAGAGGCACTTGAAGACAGACCAGCACCAACCTCTATAATATAATCTTCTTTCAAAATCAACGCCTCCAATTCATATAATATGAAAGCATATTATGGATTATTTCTTCATATCCTCTAATACGCCTTTACTTTCAAGTAATAAATCTTTCATTCCTTTTTCTGTAGGTAGTTCATCAACCATATTTTGTAACATTTGCACTAAAACATTCTCGGAAGCAACTTGTTTTTTAAATTCTTCGTCATATTTTTTCTCAGCAAGCTCAATTAAATATCTTGCATCTTTATTTTTTTCAAGAAAACCAAACCATAAATCAGACTGCATAATATTGTCATATGTTTTAAAAATGCTTGCTATACCTTTATCGTCAATTACATTATAAACATCTCCATAGTATAAGTTTGTTACATAAAAAACCTTGCCCAATTCGAATGCGATTATTGAAAGTCCACTTTCATCTCTTGCTAAATCCATTATATCATTAATAACTTCCATTTTCTCTAAAAATGTAGTTGTAGTTTTCA
>JAFGXN010000110.1 GCA_016936615.1 Spirochaetales bacterium
AAAGACCACATTAGAATTACAGCATTTAAAAAACTTACAGAAAAAATAATAATTTGAATTTTTCTTTTAAAATTTAACATTTAGTTTCCTTTATCTCATATCCCCAATTATAGATAAAAAAAAAGCTATTTCAAGAAAATCATCCAAATATGTAAGAATACTAAGTATTGATGGAATTATTATAGTATTAATTAAATTTTAATTGTCGAAGAGGTATTTTGTGATAAATTTAGATGAAACGTTTTATAGGAGTTAGTATGTTAACAAAAATAATTTATTTACTGCAAGTTTGTTGTCTTGTAGGATGTTCTTCCTCTTTGTTTGCTCCTCAAATTAGTGATGGCAGACTTGATGGATTTGATGTGGTCTGGAATTCGCCGTCGAAGTCATCGATTTCTTCTATGCCTATTGGCAATGGAGATATTTCAGCTAATGTTTGGGCTGAAAGGGGTGGAGAGATCTTCTTTTTTATTGGAAAAAACGATAGTTGGGATGAGAATGGCAGATTGCTCAAGCTTGGGAAGATTAAGGTCGAGTTAGAGCCTGCTTTGGCATTTTCTAAGGGGTTCTCGCAGAGGTTGTCTCTTCGTGAGTCTAAAATTGAGATTGTTGCTAAGGATGTGAATGGGGATTCTGTTAAATTGTCTTTTTTGGTTGATGCAAATAACCCAGCAATCTATCTTCTTCTTGATAGCAGTGTGGGTCACTCTGTTAAGGTAGATTCTCTTTCATGGAGAACTGAGAAGTTAAAGTTAGACTCTACAGAGGTCTCTGATTTGAATATCTTTTGCAATCAGAATCAAGAACATTATGTGGCTTTTGATCTCTACTCTTATCCTGATTATCCTTTAGAAAATTCTGAGAAAGCTTTTGGTTGGTATCATCGAAACGAGACTTCTGAAAATCTTATTTCTGCGATGAAGATTCAAGGACTTGATGACTATCCAAATTGGAAAGACCCTATTTTAAACAGAACCTTCGGAGTTGTTGCTTTTTCAAATGATTCAAATTCTACCTCATCTAGCAATTTAACTACGACAAAGCAGAAGAGTGCTTCGATCTCTTTCTTTTCAAAGACCTTGGTTTGCGAGGAGTTGTCAGAGTGGATTAGTTCTATGGAGGAGTCTATTTCAGTTGTGGAGAGTACTCCTTTAGATACACGTTTAGATGCTCATCGAGAGTGGTGGTGTGATTTCTGGGAGAGGTCGTGGATCTATATTGATGATGGCAAGCAATTTGGAGATGCCTTTATTGTCAGCCGTGCATATGCGCTTCAACGATATATTACTGCATCTGCGTCTCGTGGGGATTTCCCTGTTAAGTTTAATGGTTCAATCTTTAATGTCGACTACGAAGGTAAGCCAGCCTCGGCTGATTACAGACGCTGGGGACCTGGTTATTGGTGGCAGAATTCGAGGCTCCCTTATGTCGCGTTATCTACTAGTGGCGATTATGATTTGATGAAGCCTTTTTTTAGGATGTATGGTGAAGATCTTCTCAACATTTCTAAATACAGGACAAAGAAGCTTTTCTCAATCGATGGAGCTTTTTTCCCTGAGTGTCTATACTTTTGGGGAGGGAATTTTACAGAGTCTTATGGAGATGTGCCTGCAAGTCGAAGAGAAGATAAGTTGCAGTTTAGTCCTTGGCATAAGTGGGAGTTTGTTAGTGGGTTAGAGCTTGCTTGGATGATGTTTGATTATTATGAGCATACAGAAGATGATGAGTTTTTTTATTCTCATCTTCTTCCTACAGCTGAGGCCCTCTTGCGGTTTTTTGATGGATATTATCAGACTAATGAGTCGGGAAAGCTTCATATGCATCCCTCTCAAGCCCTTGAGACAATCTGGGACACTGTTAATCCTATGCCAGAGGTGGCTGGCTTGCGTGCAGTAACTGATAAATTATTGCTGAACAAATCTAAATTGGATAGTCAATTTTTAAGCTGGTTAGAGCTTTTTTCTTCAAAAATTCCAGATTTACCTCTAGTTGAGCGTGGTGGAGAGGTTTTTCTTTCTCCAGCAGAGAAGAAACTATCTGGGATTACTAATGTTGAGACACCAGAGTTATATGCTATTTTTCCTTTTCGTCAGTATGGCGTTGGGAAGGATGGATTAGATATTGCTGTTAGATCTGTCTCAAGTAGGAATTTTCCAGGATTTCATGGTTGGCGACAGGATGATATTTTTCTTACCTATGCAGGAATGGCTGAGGAAGCAAAAAAAGGTGTTGTTAAGCGTGCAAAAAAATATTTAAGACCAACAAGGTTTCCTGGCTTTTGGGGACCTAACTATGATTGGACTCCTGATCAGTGTCATGGCGGGGTCTTGATGAAGAGTGTTCAATCTATGCTTCTTCAAACCGATGGGGATAAGATCTACATCAAGCCAGCCTTGCCGAAGGGGTGGAATGCGGATTTTAAATTAATGGCGCCAGGTAATACTTCAATCGTATGCAAAATCCAGAATGGAGAGGTTGCCAGCCTTGAAATTACCCCTAAGTCTCGTGAAAAGGATGTTGTGATTTGTAAGTAATTGTTACAAAGTTGGAAGATAATCAAGAGTTCTTGTTGGGATTCTTGATTATCTATATTTGTCATAGATTCTTTCTAGCGTTCCGTCTTTTTGCATCTTTTTGATTTCTTCGTCGAATTTCTCTAGTATATTGGTAAAACTCGATTTTTTCCCTATGCAAAGCCTGAACGGAACCTTGCTCAGAACATTAGGCAGAGGGATTAGCTTGTCTTTCAATCCAAGTCTCATAATCGTGTAGTTTGAGATAAAAGAGCCTCCGACAAAGAGATCCCCACGTCCACTTGCCAACATCTTAAAGACATTTTCAAGGCTTGGCGCTAGATATCTATTGTATTGCCCTAGATTTGTATCTCCCCAGCCATTGCCTACATAATCTATTATTTCGAAGCCAGTTAATTGGTCTACAAGTGAGGTTATCTTTTTCATCTCCTCAAGTCGTGGGTGATCTATTCGAGTATATATCAGATTCTCAGAGACAATCACAGATTCTTTGCTTGCAACTGTGTATTTGAGGCGTGCTTCACTTGGAAATGTTACAAATGCATCTTGTGTTCCCGCTTCTACATATCCTTGTGCTCTTCCCCATGGGAGGACTTCGTGGACAACTGTTAAATTCATCCTTTTTGCCAGGACTTCTTCTATTACATCTATTAGAATTCCCTTTGGCCCGTCATCATTCCATGAGTATGGGGAAAAATCATCGCTGTATACTATTTTTATTTGTTCTTCTGCGTTTGATACTTGGAAAAAAAAGAGAATCGTAAATAGGAATAGAACCTTTTTCATTTTTAAATCTCCTGCTTGTATTAAATATAATGGAAAAGCATATTGTTTACAAATTCATCTTTTCTGTTTAGCTTGATTTAAAAATGAAGATTAAACCTGTTGAAGAAAATAATATTGTTATTTTAATCAAATGGCTGTATTTCGAATTTTCTAATCATTTTTTCATTTGAAAAAATAAAAAATGAGATAGAATAGCTATGGTGGGAATTATAAATATTGGAAGTTAAGTTTTTTCACAACAATTTTTATAATATTCGCAAATATTTCTCTCCTCTGAGGAGAACACAAAGCTCCTGTAATCAATTTTTTCGTATCTATAATTCCCACCACAATTATTTATAAGAGGTAAGTATGAAAAGAATTTTGATGGCTTTTTGTCTATTAGTTATGTGTGTTTCTTGTATCTCTGTTAATCGTTTAATAAACAAGGAACTTATTGAATTTGATAGCTCTCTTAGATCTAGTTCTGAGTCTTGGACTATGGCACTGATTCCTGATATTCAGACCTATGTCAAATTCGCACGGAATCAAGAGGATTACTACACGATGATGCGATGGTTACGAGAGAACCAAGATAGATTGAATATTCAGCTTGCCTTGTTTGTTGGAGATTTAGTTGAGCATAATGATAGAGCTATTCCTGCTGGTGCAGGCGGGGATCAGACTAGCACTCAGCAGTGGGAATCTTTTCGAAAGGGTGCTACTGAGTTGTTAGATGTTATGCCTGTGATTGTCTGTGCTGGAAATCATGATTTGGGTTATAACAGTGCTGAGCATAGGGGTAGCTTTTTGAATAGTTATTTAAATTCTAGTTCTTCCCCATTCTTCGCTAGTTCTACTAATGGCGGTTTGCTTGAGTCTATGTGGGATGATCCTGTCAATGGGCAAACTTTGCAAAATGCCTTTTATAAATGGAAGTCGCCAGATGGACGTGATTTTCATATCTTGTCTCTGGAGTTTGCGCCTCGACGGGAGGCTGTAGCGTGGGGGCAGCGTCTGCTCGAAGAGGTCAGTGATGATTCTATTGGGATACTATTGACTCACTCATTCCTATCTTCTCATATCTTTGGTAATATTCCTAAATTCTCTGAATTTTATAAGATTCGGAATAATTCGACATCTGGTAGACAGTTGTGGCAGAGTTTTATCAAACAAGGGACAAAAGTTGATTTTGTATTTTCTGGCCATGTTGCGAGTAACGAAGATATTGATGGTCAGGTTGGATTCCGGCAGGATTATAATGCTAGTGGGAATGTTGTTAATCAGATGATGTTCAATGCCCAGCGTATTGGTGGATGGGATGGATCTGGTGGGGATGGCTGGCTTCGATTGTTAGAGTTTCTTCCAGATGGTAAGAGCGTGATTGTTAGAACATATTCACCAGTCTTTGAGAGGGATGGTAATGTGTCATTTCGCAGTGGTAGTCTTGATTATTTTTCTATAAAATATAGATGAATTAATATAGTTTTGGAGGTTTTATAATGAAAAAAAGGATTTACTTTGGGTTGTTAATCATTCTATTTGCTGTTACATCATGTATCACCGCAAATATGTTGATTAACAAGCAATCTCTTGTTGCTGATGGTAAGCTGAGATCTAGTGGTGAGTCGTGGACTATGGCGATTATCCCTGATACTCAGACCTATGTGAAGTTTGAGCGTAACCATGAGGATTATCTGACTATGATGAGATGGTTGCGGGAGAAGAAGGATGAATTAAATCTACAGATGGTTCTGCAGGTTGGGGATTTAGTCGAGCAGAATGATTGGCCAGAGCCAGATGGTTCTAGTGGGGATCAAACCGGGAAGCAGCAGTGGGAGACTGTCTTGAAGGGGGCAGAGGAGCTTTTAGATATTGTCCCTTTTATTGTTTGTGGAGGTAATCATGATATTGGTTCTACTAATGCCGAGCATAGAGCTAGCTTTTTAAATGATTATATAAATCCTGATGCTTCTCCTTTTCTTGCGCCAGTAGACAATGGTGGATTGCTTGTCGAGATGTGGGATGATCCTACGAATGGGAAGACTCTGTTAAATGCTTTTTACAGGTGGACTTCTCCAGATGGTCGGAAATTTCACATTCTGTCGTTGGAGTTTGCACCGCGTAAGGCAGCTGTTGAGTGGGGAGATGCTATGCTAGATGGTGTCGATGATGATTCTGTTGGGATTTTCTTAACTCATTCATACCTCTCATCTGATCTGCTTGATAATGTTCCTCTTTCTCCTGAGAATTATGCGGTCAAGAGTGATGCAACTCCAGGTAAGGCCTTATGGAAAAATTTTGTTCAAGATGGAGATAAGGTTGATTTTATCTTTTGTGGGCATGTTGCCGACAATGAGGGGATTGATGGCCAGGTCGGTTTCAGACAGGATTTGAATGCAGATGGAGATGTGGTCAGCCAGATGATGTTCAATGCTCAGCGTAATGGCGGATGGCATGGCACAGGCGGTGATGGATGGCTTAGATTATTGGAGTTCCTTCCCGACGGCAAGAGTGTCATTGTTAGAACATATTCGCCTGTTCTCGAGAAGGATCCTAGTCGCGGTGAATCTTTCAGAACTAGTCCAATAGATTATTTTTCTATAAAGATTGGAAAATAGATTGGGGGGGGCTTCCCCCCTTTGCTTCATAAAACCTTTTCTATTAACGTATTCTTTTTTACTCTAAGATGTTCTAGCTTCATCTCTTCTTCGTCTAGCTGTTGTTCTACGAAATTTTGAGCCTTTGTAATCTTATCGAGTATCTCTTGAACTCTTTTTATCGATTTGTTTATTTTGTATTGAGCGAATAGGTCAAAGACAAACCCATCAATTAGGTAATCTGCAAAAGTTGATAGTTCCCCGATATTTATCAGTTTTTCAATTTTGATATCGGCATCAGCAAGCTCTTTTTTGTATCTATTCATCAGGACTTGTGTCTTTGCTACGAAATTTCTTGCCTTATCGATTCTTGCATATTTTCCACTAGTTGCAATAAATCCTCCACCAAAAATATCGCAAACTCCCCAATCAGCTGCTGATTCAAGAGCAGAAAGCGCTTGATTTAATTGAGTAGTAATTTGCTCTCCCACATCTTTAGCTTCGTTTAGCTCTCTTATTCTATTGTTTATCAGATTCTCACGCTTTGTGAATTCGTTTAGATTTTCTGATTCTACAATTTTTTGCTGTTTGATTACATACTCTTTCACAAACATAAAACTTTCATACTCTTTTTTTATATCACCAAGCAAGCCTATCTTTTGACGTATTTTGATTAACTCTTCGTTAATAAATTTTATTTCATTTTTTTTTGTATCAAATTTCATTGTTGCTACAATAAATTCTTGCTTCTCTTTTTCAAGCTTGCTTTCTTGTTGCCCAATAATTGTATAAAAAACTTTTTCTAGTCCGAATTTTTTTATTCTTTCGTAGTCTTCTTTCTCTTTTGTTAATTCAACCTTTAGCTCTTTTAACTCTCTTAAATTCTGCTTTTTTTGAGTCTGTAAATCTAAGAAATTCGATCTTAGCTTTTTGTGTTGCGCGTTTTTTGATTTTATCTCATCTATGTGTTTGTCTATGTCTACCAGCATTTTTTCCTCTATAGATTATTAAATAATTTTATTCTATTTTTTTCAATATAAAAAAAGGAGAGATTGTAAAAAATCTCTCCTCGTTGAGGCTATTCCCAGATGTCGCAGGCAATCATCAGAAAATGAGCGGCTGACCAACTGAAGCGTGATGCGCACATTGCCTTGCCTGTGAGTGGATTGTAATTTTCATAGATCGAGAAGCTTGGATCTGTAAGGCCTTCGGTGTTCCTGAGAATCTTGTCGATTAGTATCTCCGCCTCTCTGTCATACCCGTATCTCTTCAAGCCAGAAAGCCCAAAGTATACTTGATCTATCCACACAGGACCTCGCCAGTAACTGTCTCCTTTCATAAATCTATCGTCTTTTGGAGAAAGTGTTGAGAATGGAATTGTTGTATTGAATTCTTCGAGAATTGTCTCTTTTACTTTCTCTGCCTTCTCATTGTCTGCAACTCCTGCCCACAAAGGTAGCCAGCCTGAGGCCTCTCTTGTCCCGATACTCTTCTTTGTTGTCAAATCAATATCGCAGTAGAATCCGGCTGTCTGATCAAACATCAGATTGTTGATTAACTCTTTGATCTTCGCAGCATCTTCTCTGTATCTTTTTGCATCTTCATTTTTCCCAATCTGCTCTGCAATCACGGCTATAGCAATCTTCTCCCTGTAGAGGTATGAGTTTAGGTCGACAGATTCAATGTCGGCTGAGTATCCACCGTTTTTATTCTTAACGATTTTACGATTATCAAATCGTGCCGCATTATCCCAGCCACTCTCCCAGCGAGTTGCTTGCATTGTGCCATCTTCACTTCCATATTCGCAAAGTTGATTGCCATCGTGGTCGCGGAATTTGTACCACCAGTTGTGTTGGAGAAGTAATTTATCGTAGAGTTTTGCGACCTTGTCAGCCTCGCCACCGTTTTTTAGATAGAGCTCGAGAGCCCAGCCTGAAAGCGGTGGTTTGGTGTCGCGCAGATTGTTCTTGCTCGAGTCAGGGAATATATTATCTGGGATAAAGCCATTTTCATCCATGAAGTCATACATTGTAACAACATTTGAAAGTGAAAGTTCCAGGTCAAAAAACGATAGAGCTGCTGCATGTTTCCAGCTATCCCAGCCCCAGAATGCCTTGAAAAAGTGTGATGCTGGATATATTCCATCGTGTTTCAGATCTCCAGCAGCTGCCTTCCAGTTTGAGTAGAGAATTAGCAGGCTTTTTATTGCAGGAATCCTCCACTCTGGACTTGTTATTCTTGTTTCAATTTTATTTATTCTGTTTGCCCAGAGCTCGTGGTTCTGTTTGTTCAACTGGTCAGCATTTGCTAGATTCTCCTGAAGCTGGGTTTGGGTAAATTCTTGGGAATTTGCATAGCTGTAGGCAACTTGATAGTCGAAGCTGTAACTCTGCTGTGGCGTTAGTGTTCTTTTTTCTTTGGAAAAAAACTTAAATCCACCGCCGATGCTGTTTCTGGCTGCGAAATCTTGTGAGGCGTTTATCCACACTTGCTCGGAGTCTAGGTCAACACAGATTGATTGGTCGTTGAGGGTTGTGGATTGTCGTGATTTCCCATGTAATTTGATAAAAATTTCAACTGGTTCGCCAGTTAGGTTTGTTATCTTCGAGCTGATGACTGCAATTCTACTGTCGCTGTAGAATAGTTCTGTCTCAAATCTAATCTTTTGTGTCTCGTAAAATTGGATAAGTCTACCAGGAGGTGAGAGCCTTGTCCAATCTGTTTTCTTGGTTATGCGGGAACTCTTCCCGTCGATAAATATTTCTGGTAGTATCAGAATTTTTGCTAAATCCTTGTCTCTTATTGATTGCAGGTGGGGGCCTCTGAATGCCCCGGCATAGATCTGCTGTGTCGGGAAGCCGAACCCGTGGTGTGCTCCTTGGTCGTAGAAGATTTTTTCGCCATTTATGTCTAATTTTGCACTGTAGTCAAGAAATGATTCGACATTATTTGCATTTAGTAGAACTGTTGATAAAACCAACAGAAGTGTTAAAAACATTTTTTTCATATAAAATCCTTTGAGTTATTTATATAATATTATTATGGAAATTGGTTCTGTGCAATTAAATAGAAGTTAGAATCTATTGGGTTGGAAAAGATTTGATTAAGAAAATTTAATTTTTCAAGCTACTTGTTATCTGTTTCATCATATAGGTATTCTAGCTTGAGGTGGCGTTGCATTGTTTCAAAAATTTCAATTTGTTGAAAGGGTTTTCGCACAAAATCATCGCAACCAGTCTCTAGAATCGACTCCTTTTCTTCAGTTAATGCGTGTGCAGTCAGTGCAATGATGATAGGTTGCTTGATCTCCTTATTTGATTTGATCTGCTTTGTCGCTTCTAGTCCATCAAGGTTTGGCATTCGTATATCCATCCAGATTAGGTGGGGTTCAAACTCTGCCGCTATTCTGACAGCTTCGACACCATCATTAGCTGTCTTTACATCTGCGTTTATTATGCTTAACATCTCGACAAGGAGGTTTCTGCTATCTTCCTTATCTTCTGCTATCAGAATTCTAGGAGGTCTAGCTCCTCCTTTGAGTCCAATTATTTTTTTATCCAGAGGAAATTCTTCAACCACACTCTTTGTGACCTCTGTCTCAATTGTTAATGTGAATTTACTTCCACTTCCATATTTGCTTTTTACAGAAATATCTCCGCCTAGCAATTTTGCATATTCCTTGCTTATTGCAAGGCCTAGCCCTGTTCCGCTAAGGCTAGATTGTTTGCCACTTTCTGTTTGTTCGAATGGTTTAAAAAGTTTTTTTAGCTCATTTTTAGCAATCCCTAACCCGGAGTCTTCTATTTCAAAGACAAGAGAGATTTTACCTTTTTCCTTCTCATTTACCTCGCTTCGCATTGTTATATAGCCCTCTTCTGTGAACTTCACAGCATTTCCCAGAAGATTTATCAATATTTGTCGTAGTTTGTTCTCATCGCTGATTATGAAAAAAGGAAGAGAGTTAATTCCCTCTATTGTGAATTTAATTCCCCTTGATTCTGTTTTTAATTTAAACATCTCAGCAAGATCTCGTAGCATTTTTGGCAGGTTTACAGGTTTTGATTCAATATTTATTCTTTTCGCCTCGATTCTAGATATTTCAAGAATATCATTGATTAGGGCAAGAAGATGCTCCCCGCTACGATTTATTATATCTACAAACTCTTTTTGCTTCTTGTTTAGTGTTGCATCATATTGCATAAGCTGTGTGTAGCCAAGAATTGCATTCAAGGGGGTTCTTAGTTCGTGGCTCATATTACTTAAAAAAAGGCTTTTTGATTTGCTTGCCTCTTCAGCGGTTTTTTTTGCAATTGATAACTCTTTAGTTCTTTGTTCAACTAGATCTTCTAGATGGTCTCTGTGCTGTCTTATCTCTTCTTGAGCTACTCTAAGCTTTTCTTGATTTTCTGCAATCTCAGTTACATCATCTATCCTTATTACAATATCATCTGATTCATCTGTCTTGAGAGGGTATATGATTGCATTGTAGAATAGATCCTTTTCTCCATTCGATGATTTCAATTTTTCCAATGATAGTGGGCGATCATCATCAAAATTCTTTGCAGATGAGATTATTCTTTGGTCAAGCGATGTTCCTAATCTTTCTATGTCGCGACCAATAGTTTCGTCTCTTCCAAGTCTTGTTGTTTTTTCTGCTTCTGAGTTCCACTGAGTAATTATTCCATTTTTGTTTGTTCCAATTATTATTGATGGCATTGAGTTTATGATATTGTCTAGGTAGTTTTTTATCTCCTCAATCTCTTTTGACTTCACCTCTACAAGAGCAAATGATTTTGCAAATCTCATTGAGATGATTACTGATTGAGCGATTATAAAGATGAACATTCCAAGTGAAATAGGATCTCCGATATCAATTTTTCCATGATCATATAGAAGAAAAAGAATAATAGTTGCGAACATAAATATAAAGCTAGCTAGGAATAACATCGCCCCCTCTTCGCGTTTAATTGCTGCTGCAATAAGGACGTAGGAAAGATATATAAACGAGATCAGTATTACTATTTGAAAGAAATTTGCTGTATGTGTATATATTATTGCTGGGGAGAAGACTACAACTAGGCAGTTCACTATTGAAATTACAAGGATTATTTTGAGTATAATCTTCTTTACTATTTTGGGATAAAGTTTATATATAAAAGTTGCAAAGAGTGGGGTGGCAATATATCCGCAGAAGTAATATATCTTGTACGTTATGTCCCAAGGAATATTGGGAAAGTAGTCGAGTATATAGTCTTTACTTAGAAAGATTCGAACACCTATGAAGAAGCAAAGTGCTCCAAAATAGATTGGGGATGTATCTTTTTTTTCTAGTATAAAAATTAAAAAGTGATATAGTGCCATTAAAATTAAGGCTCCGAAGAGAAACATATCTTGGTTTCGCTCTTTTGTGAAGGTATTCTCTATGGTGCTCTTGTCTCCGATTAGAATATTATTATACATTCCTCCTCTTTTATGGTGAAAATTTGATATTTGCATCACAATTGTTATTGTTTCCTTCTCATTGGTTGGGATAGTTATTGTCGTTATGTTTGAACTGGGTATTGACTCCTCTTTGGTGTTTCCAACTGTGCCGCTTGTAACTAGTTGGTCGTCTATCCAGCAAGAGTAAGCCGTGTTCTGGTTAGGTATTCGTAAAGTAATCTCCTCTGCATCCTGAGGGATTTTTACTTGTAGTCTAAATGTTGCTACTCCTTGCCCTTTTATCTCAGGGAATTTATCTTTGAAATAGTTCCAGTGGGAGGGGAGAGTCATATATCCAGTTGGTGTTCTAGCTGTAGTGAAATCCTCTGGCTTGAGCAGCTCTCCCCAGTAGAACTCCCACTCTGCTCTTAATTTGATGATTCCGTCTTTCTTGAAATTCCATTGAGATAGATCTATAACTCCTTTTTGACCTATTTTATTTTTCTTGTCTTGTTCAGACAATGTGTTGCAGGAGATTATAAATATTAGACCTAATAAAAATATTTTTTTAATAGATAAAAATGATTTCAAAGTTTTCATTACTTAAAGTATTGTGTATCCTTTTAAGATATGCAATATTTTTAAGTAATATCCCCCTTATGAGATTCTTTGTTTAGGTATAAATTTATTATTTGAAGTAATTTAGAGTAGTTGTAGTTTTCAGTTTCTTTTTGAATCTTTGTAGCGACAGCGGTTGACTCTTGGCTGATTTGAGAGATAATTTCTCTTATTTTTTTGCTGTTACCTTCTAATAGAGAATCTTTCAATGTTGTAACGTTATTGATTGATAGGATATCAAGATCTTGAGTTTTCAGGTCGTTTCGTTGTTTTTTTGTGCTGTCTAAGTCTGAAGAATATATATACTCTATGTGTAGTAGTTGTTCTAGCTTGTCAAATAATTCTTCGGGGTTGAAAGGTTTTCGAATGTATTCTTCAACTCCTGAGGCAAGGACTTTGTGTTCTTGATCATCAAAAGCACTTGCAGTTATTGCAATTATCGGAATTTCTCTTGTTTCTTTGTCAGCTTTTATTTTGCTTGAAGCTTCATATCCATCCATTACTGGCATCCGCATATCCATTAATACTACATCTGGTGGCTTTACTTTTATCAAATCTAGAGCTTCTTGTCCGTTAGTTGCCTCTAGAATCTTAAATCCTATTGGGGAAATCATGGATTTTATCAGGTTTCTGTTATTTTTAATATCGTCAACAATCAAAACAGTGATTTCTTTCGACGATGGGGCTATTCCTATAATTGTTTTAAACTCTTTTTTTATCGGTATTGGTCTCTTGTCTGAGATTAATATAGGTATGGAAAATGAAAAGGAGCTACCGTGAGGCTCTATGTTCTTTGCGGAAATGGATCCTCCCATTAGGTTTACAATTCTTTGGCTTATCGCAAGGCCCAGACCTGTTCCTCCTGCATTATTCCCAGACTTAGACTGTTTAAAGGCTCCAAATATGTAGTCAAGGTCTTCTTCGTGAATGCCCTCCCCTGAATCTACTACGGAGACTTTCAAGATGAATGTTTTATTGTTTTCAATTTTATCAGCTTCAATATTGATTTTTATTTCGCCTTCGTTTGTAAATTTAACCGCATTTCCTACTAGGTTGACAAGAACCTGTCTTAATTTGGCTTCGTCGCTATCGATAAATTGTGGTACATTTTCAGCAATTTTTATAGTAAACTTTAGCCTCTTTTCATTTGCCCTCGAATTAAATATCGATTCGATGCTATCTATCATTTCATATAAGTCAAATGGTTTGTTGTTAATTGACAGCTGATTAGCTTCTATTTTTGACATGTCAAGAATATCATTTATAAGTTTAAGTAAATGATGTCCACTTTGGTTTATTGTGTGCAATTGGTCAATTTGGCCGAATGATAGGTTTGTGTCTCGCTCTAGAATCGAGCTAAATCCAAGGATTGCATTTAGGGGGGTTCGTATTTCGTGGCTCATATTTGCTAGGAAAATCGTTTTTGCTTTATTTGCTTGTTCGGCTGTTTCTTTTGCAAGTGTTAATTCTGCAGTTCTATCTTTTATTTTTTCTTCAAGATTGGCTTTGTGTTGCTCTAGTTCTTTTTGTTTCTCCAAAATCACCAATTCTCTACTGTGAATAGAATCTGCCATTTTCATAAAATCTCTAGAAAGTGTATTGAACTCTGAAAAGGTGGCGCTTGTGGATGCTATTTCTTTGCCAGCCATAAACTGGCCTCTTGCAACTGCTCCAACACCTTCGCTAAGAGTTTTTATTGGTTTTACAATCTTTTTTCTTAGTCTTACCTTAATATGGATAAAAAGGAGCAACCATATCAGAAGGCTTGCAATAGATGCAATAATTATCGCAAGATAGTATGGTCGTAGAATATCATTTATAGGTGATTGATTTATTATTATCCAGTTACACTTTTCTATTGGTGATGCGCTTCCCATTACGTTGGTGTTCTGATACTTATAAAAAAAAGTTTTGCTTTGATCCTCTGTCTCTTTGAAGATCTTTAGGTTCCCCATGTTTGTCTGTTGTTTTACTAGGTCAAAGTTTGGATGAGCTACTAGGGTTCCTGATTGGTCAAGTATAAATATTTTTTCAGAATTTGAGCTGCTTGTGTTCAGTGTAATTGCTTCTTGCAAAGCTCCTAGGTTTAACTCTCCAACAATAACACCTCCACCCTCAATTAGATTTGTCATGTAAATTGTTGGCATTCCTGTTCGCAGTGATATAAATGGTTTGGAAAGACTTTTTTCTTCTGATAATACATTATTGAAGGCTGGTATGCTTGAGAGATCTAATCCAGTGTATCGTGAATCAGGTGGAATTAGTAATTTTACTGATAAATTATTGTCTAATATGTAAAATGTGTCAAAATATCCATACTTTTCCCAAGCTGATTCTATAAACACAGAAAAGTCTTTTGATGATGTTGATGCGCTTATTGATTCTAGGATCCTTTCTGCTTGATCTATATATAGTTCAACAATGCTAGCAAGCGCTTGTGCTTTGTTTCTTTGCTGTTGTTCAAGCGATAATTCATTTATGTAGATTAGAGTTCCAATTGCTCCTGTACTTAGAATCATAATAGGAAGAAATATTCTGTAGATTATGAGGTTCTGTAGAATCTTTTCAAGAGATATCTTGCTTTTATTCATTACCTGCCTTTTTTGTTGAGAGCGAGTAACTTGCAGTTGTTATGAACTCTCCATTTTTTATGGTGCTGTAATAGTATGGCCGTATAACATCTCCATATTCATCAAAAGATATATTGTCAATTAGCCCTTTAAAATCCTTTATTGAAAGTAAGGCTTTTTTTAATCCTTGCTTTCTTTTATTTGTTTGTGATAGCGCTTCGGCCAGTAGGTATGTTGTTTCGTAGCTTATTGTTGCTCCGAAGGAAGGGTTTTTTCCAAATCTTGAGGTATACTTTTCTTTGAAATCTAGGAAATTAGGTGTTTTAATATCTTGAGGGAAAAGAGTTTCTACTTCCATTCCTTCTATAGCCTTGCCTCCGTAATCTACTAGAGTAGGTGTTTGGGCCCAGGCTGAAGAAAACAATGGTATCTTCCAACCTTTTATTCTAATATGTTGCGCAATCACAGCAGTGTCAAAATCATTTGCAACTATCAGCAACCCATCAGGGTTTGTATCTTTTATTTTTTGAATAATTTCCGAAAAATCTACCTTCTTTTTTGAGGAGTATGTTTCTATTGTTGTTATTCTACCGCCAACAGAGTTAAATGTTTCCTTAAAATTATCCGCATATGTTACAGAGTATGAGGCATTAGATTCGTCTAGTATAACAGCTACTCTTGATATTTTTCGTATTTTGATAATTCTTTCTGCAAATGTGGATGCACGTATTAGGTGTGAGGCTGCCAATCTGAAAAAAAAATCATCTTGTCCGCTCAATTCTGGGCTTGATGATGTAGGGCTTATCATTATTATTTCTGCAGAATTAGAGACTTTCATTCCACAGATAGTTTGTCCACTTGTGGCGTGACCAATTATTGCAATAACGTTTTGGTCAATCAATTCTTGAACCGCCTTTTCCGCTCCTTGTCTTGTTCCAAGATCATCCTTTATTATAAGGTCTATTTTTTTCCCTTTGATGCCACCTTTCTCATTGAGCTCTTCCACTGCAATTTGTGTTGCATTTCTTGATTGTACGCCAAGTTCAGCTTGTATTCCTGTAAGTTGTGTTGCTAGTCCAATTTTTAATGTTTTTTCTTCAAGGCAAGAAGTTAATAGCGACGATATGAGCATACACATCAGTATTTTTTTAATATTCATATTTTACCCTCAAACTTTATAATATATTTCTATTATCGCTCAAATTTTGGTATAAGTAAAATTTAATCTTTCGCACTAGATATTTTCAAATATTTTCTAGAGGAAAAGAATAAATCGTGGTAGAATAACAAAACGATTTGTGTTGTGGGAGATTTTTATGCGTAATAAATTTTATGTTTTTATCGTCGCTATATCATTTTTTGCTTGTTCTTCAGGTGAAAAATTTGTAGATCCTGTCGCAATGGATGCGGTATTAGCTTCGGGAGTTATTCCAGCTGTAGCCGAGATTAGATTAGTCGACGGTAGATTTAAGTTTTCTGGTCAAACTTCTGTCGATGCAGATAATCACTTGTATGAGTCGATGCTTTCAGAGATGATAGAGCCTTTCAGGGGTGGTACAGGCGAAGAGAATATGGTTAAAGTTACTGAGGATTCAGTTTTGGCAAGCGAAGCCTACTCATTGTCTATTACTGCGGGGTTGGTAGAGATTAGATATTCTGATTATTCAGGTTTTTTCTATGCTGTTCAGACTTTGAAGGGGTTGATAAGGAGAGACGGTTCTGTTGATTATATTAATTGCCTTGAGATTAAGGATTATCCGCGGTTTGGCTGGCGGGGTTTGATGCTGGATGAGTCACGGCACTTTTTTGGGAAGAAAAAGGTGATGGAGTTGCTTGATTCTATGGCTGAGTTGAAGCTTAACCGGTTCCATTGGCACTTGACGGATGAGCCGGGCTGGAGGATTGAGATTCCTGGCTTTCCGTTGTTGACAGAGGTTGGGGCATTTGGGAATTATTCAGATCCAAATGCGCCGCGAGCATTCTACACGGTTGAGGATGTTCAGGAGATTGTCGAGTATGCTGCGAAGCGGGCGATTGTTATTGTTCCGGAGATTGATATGCCGGGGCATGCGACTGCTGCGGTCAGGGCCTATCCTTATCTTTCAGGCGGTGGGAATGATGCTCATCCCGATTTCACCTTTAATCCCGGATCAGAAGAGGTCTATGCCTTTCTGGAAAAAGTGCTGGCTGAGATTGTGAAGATGTTTCCGGGTGAGTGGGTGCATTTCGGCGGCGATGAGGTTCATTTTGCTAATGCACAGTGGATTAATATCCCGGAGGTTCAGGCCTTGATGAAGCGCGAAGGGTTAAAAGACTTAGCGGCGGTGGAATTTTATTTTAACCGCAGGATGGCGTCTTACATAAATAGTCTGGGAAAGAGTGTTGTTGGATGGGATGAGGTTGTAAATGCTGGGCTTGATACTGAAGGCTCTGCGATTGTTTGGTGGCGACATAATCGGCCTGACATGCTAAAAAAATCGCTTAGCCGTGGATATCAGACAATCCTTGCGCCACGGATTCCTTGTTATTTTGATTTTGTTCAGGATGATGCTCACAAGTGGGGGCGAAGATGGGAAGGGTTTTCTAGTATTGATTTGCTTTATAGCTTTCCAGATAATTTAAAGATAAATTTATCGGGGGCGCGTGCTGAAAAAATTATGGGGGTACAGGCCTGTGTTTGGACAGAGCAGATTAGCACTGTGGAGAGACTAGATTTTATGATTTATCCGCGGATTTATGCCTTGGCGGAGGCTTGCTGGTCTCAGCCACAGAATAAAGAGTTCGAGAATTTCTCCGCGAGGTTGCTATCTTATCTTCAAAAATTAGATAAGCAGGGTATCTACTATTATAATTTGTTCAGCCCTGATTCGACCCCAGAACCGCTTCCTCCAAAAGAATTAAATATTCAGTTCGGGTATCAAATCGGTCAGTAGATTGAGAGTTGCTAGGTTTTTATTTTTCAAAAAAGGAGGCTTTTGAATCGTGAGGATTTGAGAGTCTCTTTTCTCTGATCTTGATTTAATTTTTTAAGCAGGCAATTGGTACTACAAGGACTCCATCTTCTCTTTTATAAGCGTATTGTGTTGCAGTTATAATCATTAGAAAAGATGGCTCGCCCATTCTTTGGGTATCAACTTTTGCTCGTAATTTGATGAGGTTCTTTGCTGCAAGATCTATGCTGTCGTTACTACCAAGCTTTATTTCAATAGCAGCCCATTTCCCATTGTTTAGATGGATAATAGCATCTGCTTCTAGCCCGTTAGAGTCTCTGTAGTTGAAGACAGTTCCTTCTAGTCTTTGAGCGTAAATTCTTAAGTCGCGGATACAGAGTGATTCGAACAGCAAACCGAAAGTGTTGAGGTCATTTATTAGATCATTTGGTGTTGCATGTATAGCAGCTGCCGCAATAGATGGGTCAACAGTCTGTCTAGAGTTTGTTGTTCTAATGGTAGTTTTAGATCTTAATTTTGGTGACCAAGCTTCAATTTCTTCGATAACATAGAGTTTTTCGAAAGCATTGAGATATGAGTCTAGTGTTCTAGGATCAAGAACTGCGTCATTTGCTTCAATATCTGCTTGGATTGTTGATAATCTTGCAGGTGTCGAGATGTTTCGAGAATAAGCCCTAAGAATAGCCCTAGCACGGGCTGGATTTCGTCTTTTTTCGTCTACTTCGGAAAGTTCTTCTTCTACAAGTGATGCGACATAGTCTACCGGTGCTTTTACAGCTCTTTTTCTATTCTTTTCTAGTACTGCTTGTGGCCACCCTCCCCGGCAGAGAAAAAAAGCCACGTCATCAAATGTATGGCTATTCTTCCCTGTTATAGTCTCTATATTGTTAAAAAGATCTTCTAGTGATACCTCTCCTGTTGATTCTTTTGATTCCCAAAGAGACATAGGACGCATTATTATCTTTTTTATTCTGCCTGTTCCGCTGTGTCTATTTTCATCTTCTTTAGGTTTAGTTGAACCAGTTAGAATATACTCTCCACGATTGCCACTGTGATCTATGTCTGATCTGATGTAATCCCAAAGATCTGGGATTTTTTGCCACTCATCAAACATTATCGGCTTTTCTCCCTTAAGAAGGTTAGGATCTCCTGAGTCTGAAAAAAGTTTGTACTGCCTGAATATGTTGGGTTTTGCAAGTTCTATTGTTGTCTTTGCAATTCTCATCCCTTCTGTGGATTTTCCACACCATTTAGGTCCTTCAATAACTACACAACCAGCAGACTGCATAGTTTCATTCATCGTGTACTCTATTAACCTTTTTAAATACATGCTTATGCATACTCCTTTATATGATATCTTACATACTATTTTTCAATTAGTCAAATAAATGCTGGTTTTGTAGTTTAAAAAATG
>JAFGXN010000008.1 GCA_016936615.1 Spirochaetales bacterium
CAATAAATCACTTTCACGCGGCCGACCTGGCCGTCAGTGAGTCTGACCTTGATTCCGTGGGGATGGTGGCTGGAATTTGTGAGAATATCTGCGACTGTCCCTTCGGTCAGTTTGCCTGAGCGCTGATCCTGCTTTAGGACAATCGCCACCTTTAAACCTGGCTTAACATCACTTCTATTTTGACCACTCATTCAGGCCTCCTCTATTTTTTGCTTTGGTTAAAATTTTTATTATAGATCTTGAAACTTCCCCAGAAATTGCATTTTTTACCATTAAGACAGACATTAAATGCTGCTGAGATCTTCTTCTCTATCTTGCGTGGAGAATTATACTTTAAAAGATTTGTGCGAAACTCTTTATTTCTCATAACTGTCATCAGCGAAGCAAGAATTCTAAGATACTCATCCTTGTTCGCTTCCGGAGTTGCTATCATAAAAAGAAACTTCACTGGTTTTCCATCGTAAGCACCGTAATCAATCCCATCATGGGAGACTCCTAGAGCAAGCGAGATTTCAGAGATTGAACAATCTCGCCCATGTGCTACAGCAACACCATGACCAAAACCTGTATTTTTAATCTGTTCTCGTTCAAAAACAGCATCAATGAATTTTTTATTGCTTTTAAGCCTTTTAAAAACTGGTGCGCGATAGATTAACTCTGTCATTGCTCCATATTTGTCTCTGCTTTTCAAATCTGAAATAACAGATCCTTTAAACCTTAAAGTAACAGCTTTGCTCATGAGTATAAATATATATTTTTTTTTTCCTTTTTTAAACCCTATTTTGTTATATTTATCTTCTACTAACTGATTTTTTTTGATATTATCCTATTATGAGAATAGAGGTCTTTTATAAAAACCATAATATAGATGGAAGGTCAAAGAGGTTGTTATCATCTCTTAAGACATTGGTTTCTCCGAAAGTCGAAGATGCGGCTATTGCGGATGTATATCTCACTGATTTCAAAGATTTAACAGATAAGGCTGCAATAAGCATCTTTTCTGACAATGTTGCACAAAGGACATTGATAAATGATTTTGTAGCTGGAACTAATTTTCTTGAAGATTGGAACTTCGCTTTTGAAATCACTTACAAGCCAGGTGTAACAGACCCTGTTGCGTTAACAGCAAGAAAGGCTATTGAGCTTGAGACAGGAAAAAAGTTAGACAGGGAGACTCGAGTCCAGACTGCTAGGCTTTTTCTTATCAAGACAAAGATCTTATCTCCAGCAGAATTAACTGCTCTTAATAAGTTTTTGCACAATGAGTTGATTCAAGTTTCAACAATTATCAACAAAAAAGAGTGGCAAGATGGCGCAAGATTTCCAATGATCTACGACGGCAAGGTTGCAGAATCATCTACCGAGGTTCAGGAGATTGAAATCAAGGAACTTTCTGATGGTGATCTAGTTAGGCTTTCAAAAGAGATGCTTCTAGCCCTCACTATCGATGAGATGCTTGCAATCAAGGGTTACTATGCTCGTGAAGATATTCAAGCTGTTAGAGCAAAGAATAATCTTCCACTAGAACCAACAGATATTGAGCTTGAAATGATTGCTCAGACTTGGTCAGAACACTGTAAACACAAAATTCTAAATGCAACTATCAACTACCACGATGGAGAACATCAGGAGACTATCAAATCTCTTTTTAAAGAGTATGTTAAGCAGACCACTGATGAACTTGCTGCGACAAGAACCTATCTTAGATCTGTGTTTCACGATGACTCTGGAGTTATTCAATTTGACGAAGAGAATCTTGTTTGTTTCAAGGTCGAGACTCATAACTCACCTTCAGCGCTGGACCCATACGGTGGATCTATCACTGGAATTGTAGGTGTTAACCGAGATATTATTGGTACTGGCCGTGGTGCTAGACCTATTTTCAATACAAATGTTCTATGCTTTGGTGATCCAGATACAGACCCAGACTCAATTCCCAAGGGATTATTACACCCTAAACAGGTTATGAGCGGTGTTCATCATGGAATTATTGATGGTGGTAACCAATCAGGAATCCCTGTTGTTGCTGGCGCCTTCATCTTTGATGATAGTTATGTAGGAAAGCCTCTTGTCTTCTGTGGAACAGGTGGAATTATTCCTGCAAAGATTCATGGCAAAGATGCTTGGGTTAAGACTATTGAAAAGGGTGATAACGTTGTTATGCTTGGGGGGCGAATTGGTAAAGATGGTATCCATGGTGCTACTTTCTCCTCACTTGCCCTTGATGAGACTTCTCCAACTTCAGCAGTTCAAATTGGAGACCCAATTACTCAGAAAAAGGTTCTAGACTTTTTAATGGAAGCTCGAGATAAAAATCTTTACAAAGGTGGAACTGATAATGGTGCTGGCGGTCTTTCATCTTCTCTAGGAGAACTAGCAGAAGACTCTGGCGGTATCAAGATTGAACTAGATAAAGCTCCTCTAAAATATGCAGGACTTGCTCCTTGGCAGATTCTTGTTTCTGAGTCTCAAGAGAGAATGAGTATTTGTGTTGGCGATGATACAATCGAAGAATTTTTAGCCCTTTCAAAGAAAAGAGATGTAGAATCAAACGTAATTGGAAAATTTACAGATTCAGGCTTTGTTGAACTTTTCTACGAAGAAAAAATGGTAGGAAATCTTGAATTAGAATTTCTACACAAGGGTCTACCAGAAATGAAGCTTAAGGCAGTTTGGGATGCTCCAATCAGACCAGAAGTTAAAATCGAAGAGAAAACTAGCTACAATGAAGATCTATGTGCACTACTTTCTGATTCAACAATTGCATCAAAAGAACCACTAGTAAGACAATATGACCACGAGGTTCAGGCTCAATCGATTGTTAAGCCTTTTGTTGGGGAAAAAGCTGACGCTCCTGCCGACGGTGCAGTTGTCAAGCCAGTTCCAACATCTAACCGAGGCTTAACAGTAACACACGGGCTTGCTCAACGTTATAGCGACCTCGATGCTTATTCAATGGCTGCTTGTGGTGTAGATGAGGCCTTCAGAGCACACATTGCCCTAGGCGGTAATCCTGAAATTGCATCAGCTCTTGATAATTTTTGTTGGCCAGATCCAGTCAAATCAGAGACAACTCCTGACGGAGAATATAAGCTTGCGCAGCTTGTTCGAGCATGTAAAGGCTTGAAAGATACTTGTCTTAAATATGGAATCCCTCTGATTTCTGGAAAAGACTCAATGAAAAACGATGCAAATCTTGCAGGCAAAAAGGTTTCTGTTCGTCCGACACTGTTAATCTCTCTAATGGGAATTATCGACGATGTAACAAAATCAATGACAACCGACTTCAAGAAAGAAGGAAACTTAATATACATACTTGGAAAGACAAATGGAGAACTTGGTGGAACTTCTTACGAAAAAGTAAGTAATACCCTCTATCCAAATGTTCCACAACTTAATGCTGATGAAGCACTTGATCTCTACAAGAAACTTAACAAGGCAATTACTTCTGAAATTGTTGAGACTACACACGACCTTGCTGATGGAGGCCTTGCAGTAGCACTCGCAGAATCAGTCCTTGGCTCAAGAATTGGTGCGACAATTGACATCTCGCAGTTAACCGCAGATAGTCAGCTTCAAGAGCTAGAAATCCTTTTCTGTGAAACACCTTCACGATTTATTGTTGAAGTTGCGCCGCAGAACAAAGTCGCATTTGAACAAGCTCTTGCAGGAAGTTACTTCGCTGAGATTGGTAAAATAGCAAAGAATGACAAGCTAGTAATCAACAACGCAAGCAAGGTTATTGTTGATGTAACAATGAATGAAATTGAGAAGGCTTGGAAAAAATTTGAAGGCACAAAGGAGAGTAAATAATGACAGTAAAAGCATGTATACTTACAGGATATGGAATCAATGCTGACATTGAACTAACCACTGCCTTCAAAATGGCAGGCGCTGAGGCTCAAAGAGTCCATATCAACGATTTAATTGAGAATCCTGCACTACTAGACGAATTTCACATTGCCGGCTTTGCTGGAGGCTTCTCCTTCGGTGATCACCTTGGATCAGGACTTGTCTACTCACACCTTTTTAAGAAAAATTTAAAAGCTCAGCTAGATAAATTTGTGGCTGACGGTAAGATAATTATTGGAATCTGTAACGGGTTCCAGGTTCTTGTAAAGATGGGAGTTCTTCCAAATACAAAAGGAGACTGGACACAAGAAGTATCACTAATACACAACGATTCAGGACTTTTCCAAGATCAGTGGGTCAAGGTCAAATACAACCAGAACAGCAATTGTATCTGGACACAAGGTCTAGCAGAAGCAGATTTACCAATTCGTCATGGTGAAGGAAAATTTATCACAGATAACGATGAGATAAAATCCTATATTGTTGAGAATAACCTAGGCGCAATCGTCTACGACGGCAATCCCAACGGATCTGAGCTTGATATAGCAGGAATAACTGACACAACAGGAAGAATTCTAGGGCTTATGCCTCACCCAGAAGCATTTATCTACCCTCAGAATCATCCTAAATGGCACAGAACAAAGTCAGACAAAATCGACGGAATAAAGCTTTTTGAAAACGGTGTAAATTACATCAAGGCAAACTTTAAATAAAGAAAAAATCCTGTGCAAAGCACAGGATTTTTTGTCTACTCAAAAAGAATCAATCTAAAAGCTATATAATACAGAAGCACCTAAATAACCTTTTGACTCTTCGAGATTAAAAATATTACTCATATTAGTAGAAAAATCGCCACCCTCTTCCCACAAGGCTAAATTAGTATTGAAATCCCAAATATAATTTACTGTTAAACTAATCTTTCCTATATAGAAATCAAGCGCAAACTTCAAGTTGAAATCTAACTCTCCACCATAAAAAGCAACCTGCTGTGCGAAAGTTAAATTCTCTCTAAGAGCATCAGTTGTAGTTACAGCAGTGTATGATGCTGGATCTAATCCAATTCTATCTATATAAGGCGAAATTGCAGAATAATCACCACTATTCATCGCCTCAATAGCACCAGCACCCTGACTTACATTCCAGCTAAAGATTGCACCAGGACCAAAGCTGAATCCAACAAATTTATACTTGAACATAAACATAGGGTTAAACACAAACTTCAATCCATGCTCTATCTCTTCTAAAGGAGTAGTATCGAAACTACCGACAATCTCTTCAAAAGCATTTCCAAGAGCTGTATAATCTCCTGTTGGATTATAGAAAGTCATCAAGCTTAGCCTAAGTCCAACCTTATCCCACAACCAATCAGTCCTGAACTCCATACCGATAAGAAAATCATCAATTCCGACCTCTTTATTAGCTGCAGCAAACTCATCATTATAGCTACCACCAGCTAATATTGGGCTCTCATACTGAACAGAACCACCCAGACTGAAAGTAAAGTCTGATTTTGCTTGAGCAAATGTAAAAGATGCTGTAGCAAAAATTAAGAATGAAAGTAAAATTAGCTTTTTCATAAAAGCCTCCTTGCAAAACCTGCTTAATTTAATCCTAAGAAATTTATTCCAAAAAGTCAAATTTCTCCACTAGATAAAATTAAGCAAATTGCTGTCTTCTTTAAGCTCAATCAGCAATTGATACTCATAAGAAGACCCCTCCTCAATAATCCGTGAAAAAGTCTTTTCCCCAAGTGAAAATCCTTTCCACACCGCAAAACTCTGTACATCCTTAAATTCATCTTCCTTTAAATCTACAGGTACTTTCTTCTGCAAGAACAAATAATTCCCAGCTCTCAGACAAATATCTTCAGGCTTCGAATAACCACCCCTTCGCTCAAAATGTTTTACTCCATCTATCATTAAATAGATAGATTCATCACAACTTTCCGTATCTAACTCACTGGTATAAAATTGATCATTTACCAATCGCAAAATTTTTTTAACCATCATCGCCTCAAAAATAAAGAGGAAGAATAATCTTCCTCTCTTTTATAAATTAGAACTTGTATAAGACATATCCTCCAAGATATCCAACCGTCTCTTCAAGCTTTATCACATTACCCATATTTGTTGCAAAGTCTGCATTATCATCCCAAGCTCCAATCTTAGAATTCATATCCCAGATATAATTTATTCCAAATACAATCTTTCCAATATTAAAATCTAATCCTACCTTCAAATTGAAATCAAGCTCACCACCATAAAATGCAGTTCTCTTTAGCCAATTCAACTCAGCATTTAACTCATCCTTAGTTGTAATAGTATATGCTAAAGGATCCATTCCAATTCTCTCAAGAAAATGATCAACCTGAGAAGCATCTCCAGATTCAAGAGCATTCATAGCTCCAATACCCTGACTGATATTCCATCCAAAAACAACACCAGGACCAAAACTAAACGAAACAAACTCTCCTGTCGCGTGAAACATTGGATTAAAGACAAATCTCATTCCGTGCTCCATTGCTTCAAGCGCAGCTGCATCTAAATCCTCAATTGATTGTGTGATAGCATCTCCAAGTGCAAGATAATCTGCTGTTGGATTGTAAAAAGCTTGAAGATCTAATCTTAAACCAACTTTTCCCCAGGTCCAATCTGTTCTCAACATCAATCCCAAAAGAAAATCATCAATATTTACAGGTTTATCTTTTGCTGCAAAATCTTCATTATAATTGCCACCTGCAATTAATGGATTCTCATACAATACTGCTCCACCCAAATAAAAACTAAAATCACTACCTTGTGCGTGAACACTCAACACAGACGCTAATAATAACGTAATTAAAAAAGCTCTTTTTTTCATAACTTCCTCCTATCTTGTTCTTTATTTATACAATTAAGATACAAATAAAACAAATAAAAAAATTCAATATTTCTGCTTTTTCAGAAATCATTCAGATTTAAGATAGAACCTTTAGATTTTCTCCATAATCTTTAGCAAAAACTTGAATGTTTTTTCAACTGACTTAATTGAGACTTTCTCCTTTGGCGTATGGACATTTAAAATCTGTGGTCCAAGGGAGATCATCTCGAGATCTTTTTTTCTAGATCCTATTACTCCGCATTCTAAACCAGCATGGATTATTGTCACTTTTGGTCTAGAATGAAAAAGTTTCTTATAAATTTCCGAAATCTCTTTAACAAAAAAAGAATTTATATTTGGCTTCCATGCAGGATAACTACTATGAGTAACAACTTTCCCACCTGCTTTGCTCAAAATGTTGGTATTTCTTTTAACTAATCTTATTAACTTTTTCTCATCTGAGGCTCTCTGCGAAAAGACAAGAAACAATGAGTCTCCTTGATGATTAACTACAGCTAAATTACAAGAAGAATCGACAACACCGTACTCCTTATTCCAAGTAACAGGACCAAGTGGCAAGCTTAGAATAACTCTCGCTATCTTATTAGAAAACCTTTTTGAAAAAACCATAACCCCCTCAGGATTATTTTTTTCAACTATATTAAACATTATATCCAAATCAGGATCGCTTTTTTTATGGTGACGTTTTGCCCTCTTCTTAAATTTCAAAATTTCTTTCTCAATCTTTTTTTCAAATCTATAATAAACTTCAGGCTCAAAGTACAACTCCATATTTAATTCTCGAGGAATAACATTCCTCTTCGAACCACCAGAAATATCATATAGATAAAAATCACAGACATCCGCAAGGTTCCTTAATAGAAGAAAACCCAACTTTATACTATTCGCACGGCCTAAATGAATATCACAACCAGAATGCCCACCAAACAGGCCTCTGATAAAAATATTCATAACAACATAGTCGCCATCAATCCGTTGCTTTTTTACATCAAAAATAACCTCAGAAGTAGAGCCTCCAGCACTCCCGACATACAAATATCCATCATCTTCCGAATCCAGATTTATAAGCTTTTTACCTTTTAACAAATCAACATCAAGATTAAATGCCCCAGTTAGACCTCTTTCCTCATCAACTGTAAATAAGGCTTCAATATTTGGATGTGGAATATCCGAGCTTTTTAATATTGCAAGAATCATAGCCATTCCAATTCCATTATCTGCACCAAGAGTAGTTCCATCCGCATAGACCCAACCATCCTCAGCATTTAAAAGGATTGGATCTGAAGAGAAATTATGTTTTGAATCCATAACCTTTTCACAAACCATATCCATATGAGCTTGTAAAATAATAGTCTGACTCTCTTCATTCTCAAAGCTAGCTGCTTTATAGATTATAACATTGCCAGCAGAATCTTGGGCATATTTTAGATTTAATCCTTTCGCAAACTCAATCAAATAATTTTGAATACCAGCCTCATTCCCAGAAGCTCGAGGAACTGCTGATACATTTTTAAACTCTTCCCAAACAGAAGCGTAATTTATCTCGACCTCTTTATTATTAAATAACATCAATTACTCCACAACTGAATAATATTATATCATAAGAATATCTTGTTTGATAATTTAATTAAAGTAAATATTAAAAAAAACCTAAAAATTAAATTATTAAAAATATTTAATGCAAAATATTTTATTTCTTAATATAATAGACAGAGGAGAAAAAAATGCCAGAAATTGCTAAAATAAATTTACTTACCTACAATGAAAAGATTTCATCAAGAAACGAAGAGTCAAAAGGAAAATTTAGACCTCTAAAATCACGTGAAATAAAAATTCTTAAAAAGAACAGAAATTTTTCGCACAACTGGGAAAAAATCTTTGTTGCTGACAATTTTTGTCCAGACCTAATTCATAACTCTAAGTTTCACGGATCAGTCTTCATTGGAAAGCAAGAAAAACTTTTTCTTGAATATCATGATCTCAAAGCCCCAGTTGGAATTTTTAACTCAACAATTATCTCATGCTCAATAGGAGACAATGTCTCGATCGAAAATGCATTCTATATCGAAAACTACAATATTGGAAAAGAAACAATTATAAAAAATGTTGATGAAATGCTCTGCTCGGAATACCCAAAATTTGGTAACGGGTTCCTTTTTCCAAATGAAGACGAAGAGGCTAGAATAAGAGTAGAGCTAGGAAATGAAAATGGAAACAGATCTATAATTGCTCACACAAAGCTTAACTCTATCGATGCTTATTTATGGTACAAATATAAAGCAAATTCTTCCTTTCAAAAAAAACTTGAAGAGATAACAGATAAAGAATTTTCAGAAAGAACCTCACCATATGGCAAGGTTGGATCCCACTCTGTAATAAAAAATACAAGAAGCATCAAGAATGTCTTAATTGGAAAACACTCATACATAAAAGGAGCAAACAAGCTCAAAAACTTAACAATCAAAAGCAGCAAAGATGCTGCATCACAAATTGGCGAAGGTGTAGAACTTGTTAATGGAATAATTGGATATGGATGTAGGATTTTCTACGGGGTAAAAGCTGTAAGATTCATAATGAGAGATTTTTCACAGTTAAAATATGGTGCACGCCTAATAAATTCTTTTTTAGGAGAAAACTCTACAATATCTTGTTGCGAAGTCCTAAATTCTCTAATTTTTCCTTTTCACGAACAGCACCACAATAATTCTTTCTTGATTGCCGCAACCGTAAAAGGTCAAAGCAACATGGCCGCTGGTGCGACAATTGGATCTAACCATAATTCGCGTGGTGCAGATGGAGAAATTCTTGCTGAAAGAGGGTTCTGGCCTGCTCTATGCTCAAGTTTTAAACATTTCAGTAAGTTTTCATCTTTCTGTATTACAGCAAAAGGACAATACCCTTATGAGCTAAATATTCTTCTTCCATTTTCCCTTATCTCTAATAATGAATCAGAAAACTGCCTGCAAGTAATGCCAGCCTACTGGTTCTTATACAATATGTACGCGATGGCTAGAAATCCATCAAAGTTCAAAAACAGAGATAAACGAATAAAGAAAGATGTAAATATAGAATTTGACTACCTAGCACCTGACTCTATAAACGAAATTTTCAAGGCATTAACACTGCTTGAGAAGTGGACGGCAAAGGCTTACAGCTTAGAATCTTTAAAACAAGGAAAAACTATATTACGCAGTAATATTACAATTGAAAATGAAATTCTCGCAGATGAGTTAGAGAATTCTGAAAGGCCGAAGAAAATTGTTAAAATAAAAGAGGGATACAACGCATACAGACAAATGGTAAAACTCTACTCAGTTACAACAATCCTTAAATTCTGCGAGGCAGAAAGGAAAGAAATATGTGTAGCAATTGAGGAAAATTTTTCAACAGAGTTAGGCTCTTGGGTAAATGCAGGAGGCCAGCTTTTCTTAGAAAAAGATATAAATAATCTTATCGAAAAAGTAAACTCAAACCAAATTTCGACTTGGAAAGAAATTCATAATTTTTATAAAGAGTGTGATAAAAGATATGAAAAAGAGAAGCTTAAACATGCAATTGCTTCACTAGTCAAGCTTCTAGAGATATCAAACACAGATCAACTAATGAAAGAATTTCCTTCCCTACTGAAAGAGGTTAAGGCGATAAATACAGATATCTCTGAAAAAACTATAGAAAGCAAGATAAAAGATTATAACAATGATTTTAGAATGATAACCTTCGACAATGAAGAAGAGAGAAACGCTGTTCTTGGTAAAATTGACGAAAACAGTTTCATTATTGAAATTAAGGAAAAGGAAAAAGAGTTAAATCAAATGATAGACAATTTTATTCACTCTCTTTAGAAGACGAAGGAACAAGAATATCATAGATCCTTTCTAAATCCTCTTTTGAATAGTATGAGACCTCAATTTTTCCTGCCTTCAGGCTTCCCTTTATAGAAACTTTTGTTCCAAAAATATCTATAAATGTTTGCTGAAGTTGTAGCAACTCAGGAGAGGCCTCTTTTGCTTTTTTTAAATCCTTCTCCTTAGTCTCATCACCAGAAAAAGATCTAACTCCATTGTTCAGATCTTGTGAGACCTTTTCTGCGTCTCGCACAGATAATTGGTTTGATAAAATTTTGTTATATAATACTCTCTGGTCTGCTGGATTTATCAAAGAGAGAATAGCTCTTGCATGTCCTGCACTTAATTCTCCGTCAGAAACAGCCTTCTGCATATCATCAGGAAGCTTTAACAATCTTAAAGCATTAGCAACAGTCGATCTTTTTTTTCCTACCTTCTTTGCAACAACTTCCTGACTTAACGAACCCATCTCCATTAAAGATTTGTAGGCTAAAGCCTCTTCAATAGCAGAAAGATTTTCTCTCTGAATATTCTCTATCAGAGCAACCTCTAATCTATCTTGATCGTCCGCAAACTCTCTCACAATAACAGGGATAATCTCCAATCCAGCTCTCTTAGAAGCTCGATATCGTCTCTCTCCTGCTATAATGACATATTTATTATAACCATGTTTTTCAACTAGAATAGGTTGAATAATCCCTTTCTCTTTTATTGACTCAGAAAGCTCTATTAAAGCATTCTCATCAAAGTCTTTTCTTGGCTGATCAATATTTGGAGAAACAAAATCTATAGAAACTTCTTGTACAGAATTTATTCCACTATCAACTACTACTGACGAGTCATTCAAATTTACCTGAAAATCTTCGTATGAATCTCCACCTAAAAGAGAATCTAGACCTCTACCTAAACCTTTTTCACCCACGACTAATTACCTCTTGTGCAAAATTATCATAACTTTTTGCACCAACACAGAGTGCATTATATTGATTTATAGGAACTCCATGAGAAGGGGCTTCTGAAAGCCTAATATTCCTCGGAATAACTGTTTTAAAAACTTTTTCTTTAAAATATCGAGTAACTTGTTCTACAACATCATTTGCAAGTCTAGTTCGAGAATCATACATTGTAAAAACAATTCCAGTAAAGACTAAAGTAGGGTTAATTTTTACCTGAATCTTTTTTATTGTATTTAAAAGTAAAGTTAATCCTTCTAGAGCAAAGTATTCACATTGCAAAGGAACAATAACCTCTGTTGCTGCAGCAAGTCCATTAAGTGTTAATATTCCCAAAGATGGAGGACAATCAATAAAAATAAAATCATACTCTTCCTTTACTTCTAACAAAACTTTTTTTAAAAAATACTCTCTTTCCTTTTGATTTATCAATTCTATATTTGCTCCAGTCAATTCTATTGTGGAACTCAGAATAAATAAATTTTTAACAGTTGTTTCCTGAACCGCCTCAAGGATATTCACTTTATTGGTTATCACATCATAGATTCCCGGCTTCTTCGTATCAGCACCAACACTAGAGGAGAGATTTCCCTGAGGGTCAAAATCCACGAGAAGAACCTTTTTTCCTTGATCCGCAATGAAAGCTCCTGTATTTACTGCAGTGGTAGTCTTTCCAACGCCACCTTTTTGATTTGCAAAAACTATAATTCTAGACATAACAAGATTATACATTAAATATAAAAAATTGTCATTTATTATAAGAAAAAAAGTGTTGACCTTAGCTATATTTTTTTGTAATTATAACATAAGGAGATAATAATGGAAGAAGAAATAAAGAAATACATACAAGATGTGAGACCTTCTCTTCAAGCAGATGGTGGAGATGTTGAATTTGTGAGACTAGAGAACAACATAGCATATGTCAAGCTTAAAGGATCATGTCACGGCTGTCCAATGGCAAGAGTTACCTTAAAGCAAGGAATAGAACGATACCTAAAAGAAAAAGTTCCTGGACTTGTTTCTGTAGAATCTGTTTAATCAACAAAGCCTTTTGCAATCCAAAAGGCTTTTCTTTTTTTTAAAATAAAAAAACTAATAAACATACAACAAAAAAAAGCCGAAATATAATTAATCCTTTTATTTATTTTACAATATTATATATCTATAGTATTATAGATTAGAATAAAGAATAACGACAGAACTAAAAACGGACAACGACATGATTAAAACAAAAGAAATTTTACAAGCTATTCCTAAAACAGAAATACACTTACACCTCGAAGGACTTGCTAGCGTTGAAACTATCTGGGAACTAAAGAAAAAACACAACATCACTTTTAAAAATATTGAAACTAAAGAGCAGTTAACAGAAGCATTCAAGGTAACAAACCTAAAAGACTTCATAGATTTGTTCATAAATGTTATTCAATATAGTTTTCAAGAAATTGAAGATCTTCGGTTACTAATGAATGATGCTAAAAATTATCTTAAAAGAAACAACATCTTCTATGCTGAAATATTCTTTGCAATAACAAAATTCATTAAAATGGGATTCAATTATAACGAAATAGCGACACTTCTTGACGAAGAATCAAAAAAAATAGAAAAAAAAGAAAAAATTAGAATAAGATTTTTAATCGATGTATCCAGAGGTTTTGGGCCAGAGAATGCAATGTCCAATTTAGACTTAGTAATAAAACATCCAAAGAACACAATTATAGGAATTGGATTAGGCGGAGACGAGGAAAAGGGTCCAGCAGAAGATTATAAAGAAGTCTTCGAAAAAGCTCACAAAAACAAGCTTCATGCTGTTGCGCATGCGGGTGAAAATGTCGGACCTTATTCAATCTGGAACTCTATAAACGCCTTAAAGAGCGAAAGAATCGGACACGGAATAAGTTGCTATCAAGATAATGAACTACTTGAAACATTAAAAGAAAGACAGATTCCCTTAGAAATCTGCCCTACAAGTAACTTTTTTACACAAGCATATGCAACTAAGTATGAAAATCATCCAATAAGAAAAATCTTTGATGCTGGTGTAAATGTAACAGTAAATACAGATGATCCAACAATCTTTAACATTGAAATACTACAAGAATATTTAAACTTAATAGAGCATGATATTTTTTCGCTTGATGAGATTATTAGCCTTATAAAAAACAATCTTTTTGCAACGTTTCTTCCCCAGGAAGAAAAGGAATCAATATGGAAAAATATTCAGATTCTTATTAAAGAGTTTGCTTAATACTATCTACAGAGAAAAGAGAGAAGATTGTTTCACGTGAAACAATCTTTTTTTATTGAAAGTATTCACAACTTATTAACATTTTCAATAAATATTATTTTTACCTTTTTAGGTAATAATATACAAATAACAAACAAATTATGAGTAAAAACAGCTAGTTTTCGAGAGCTTTCGCTATAGATTATACATAATAGATTTTGCACAAAAAGATATTCACAACTTATTAACATGGAGAAACAATCTAATAACGAGCAATATTTCTGAACCAACTCCTTATCCAACGAAAACACTACATAGAAAAGACTTTGGAACTATTAAAGAATTTAAGAGTAGTAATAGATGTTAAATAGTATAATTTCTAGCACTCTTTTTTCTAAATAATATATAAAGATATCATTATCATGTAATTAAAAAAATATACCAATCCTTCTTATTTAAATACAGAGAATAATAAATATCTAACAATATGAAGAAAGTTAAGAATTAAGATGAAGAACAAAGCACATACCAAAGAATATATATTGTTTCACGTGAAACATTTAAAATTTAGAATAAAACAGATAAAATAATGCATATGAAAGTTTTAAAAAGAAATCTACATTACTTTCATACGAATATAAATTCTCTAACATATATTTTCAATTAAAAAACTTAACTGCATCAAAGTCTTTTGATAAAAAAATAAATCTTTCAGCAAACAGTGTAAAGCTAATCCTTTTGTTTCACGTGAAACACGTCTAAAAAATGCAAAGATAATAAGAACTTGTTTTCGTCAGCATATATCCTTTGGCAGGTTAATATACCATATATAATATATTTTCCCGCTCAGAATATAATTCTTCTTTGGGAGGTCCCACGAATAATATCCTTAAAACTCACCTAAAACAGTTTATAAAGAAGGTTTCACGTGAAACATAAAATAGTAAATTATATAAGTATTTCTCACAAAATTAAAATCTAAATTAGTTCAACTGCCATAATAATTAAATTCTCAACATTATCAATCAATATTTAGTTAAAAATTCTCCAGAGACTACTAGGACCAATTGTTTCACGTGAAACAAAAAAAAAGAGCCAGCATAATTACTGGCTCTCTAAATATTGAAGCTGTTATTCCTCTTCTCCTTCGTTAATAATACAAGCTGCACCGACAACAAAATCAGGCTTTGTTATATCAACAACCCTAACCCCCATTGCAGTCCTTCCCATCTCAGAAACAGAGGTAGCAGAAAACCTAACAGTATTACCCTTAGAAGTAATACAAACTAGATCATCGGAATCTCCAACCTTTATAGCATTTACAACTTCTCCAGTCTTATCAGAGACTGAATATCCAATTTGACCCTTTGTTCCTCTACTATGAGGATTCATCTGGTCATAATCCATTCTTTTTCCATATCCAAACTCAGTAATAAAAAAGATCTTTTTTTCATTCTCATAAGTTAAAACAGCTACTAATTCATCATCTTTTGCTAAATTAATACCCTTAATTCCCTTAGAAGATCTTCCCATAAACCTAACAGACTTCTCGTTAAATCGTAGAGTTAAACCTTTTCGAGTAATCAAATATACATCAAAATTACCATCTGTAAGCTTAGCGCTAATCAATCTATCGTTGTCGTTCAAAGATATAGCAACGATTCCCCTCTTCTTGGCATTTACAAAATCACAGATCTTAACCTTTTTAACAAGTCCTGATTGCGTAGCCATAAAAATAAACTTATCATCATCGGTAAAATTCTTTATTGTCAAGACAGTTGTGATCTCCTCATTTGCTGAAATATTAACTAAAGTCTTAATTAAAGTTCCTCTTGCAGCCTTCGAAGCTTCTGGAATCTCATGAACCTTTAAGTAATATGCCTTTCCTTCACTAGTAATAAGCATTAAATAATCATGTGTCGATCCAATAAATATATCCTGAACAAAGTCCTCATTCTTTAAGTTTGCAGAAGAAGAACCTTTTCCACCTCTAGTCTGCATCTTATATGAACTAACAGGCACTCTCTTCACAAAACCCTTATTTGAAAATAGAACAGCAACCTCTTCTTCTTTTATCAAATCCTCTATATCAAGATTCTCTATCTCTGAAGGGATTATCTCAGTCCGTCTATCATCTCCAAATTTCTCTTTCAATTCTACAGTCTGTTGCTTCAATAGTTCAAAAAGCTTATCTCTATTTGAAAGAAGCTCCTTATAATATGCTATTAATCTTCGCAACTCTTCTAACTCTTCAATAATCTTTTGGGTCTCTAGACTAGTTAATTTCTGAAGTCTCATATCTAGAATAGCTTGAGCCTGAACCTCTGATAGAATAAATTTTTCCATCAAATTTTCTTTGGCTTCTGCGACATTTTTTGACTCTTTTATAATCTTTATAACTTCGTCAATATTTGCTAAAGCAATCTTCAAACCTTCTAAAATATGTGCCCTTTCTTCAGCCTTCTTAAGATCATATCTTATTCTTCGCGTTTCAACCTCTTCTCTATGATCTACATAACACTTTATCATATCCTTAAGATTTAAAAGTTTTGGTCGAGAATCTACTAGAGCTAAATTATTTATATTAAAATTTGATTGAAGCTGAGTATGTGCAAAAAGCCTATTCAAAACAACCTTAGTCACAGCGCCCTTCTTCAATTCGATAACAATTCTTAGACCATTTCTATCTGACTCATCCCGGAGATCTGCTATCCCCTCAATCTTTTTATCATTTACAAGTTCGGCAATCTTCATAACCAGAGCAGCCTTGTTAACAGCATATGGAATCTCAGTTACAATTATTACATCTCTTCCTCTACTATTTGTCTCAACAGTAAATTTAGATCTAACAACAATCTGACCTTTTCCTGTTTGAAATGCCTTCTTAATTCCTCCAAGGCCATAAATAATGCCTCCTGTTGGAAAATCAGGACCTTTCATATGATCCATCAATTCAGGAATAGTTATATCAACATTATCCATATAAGCAACTATAGCATCACAAATCTCTTTCAAATTATGAGAAGCAAGATTCGTCGCCATTCCAACAGCAATACCACTAGCACCATTCGCAAGTAAAAAAGGAAAAGCTCCAGGTAATACTGAAGGTTCAGTCATAGACTCATCATAGTTTGGAATAAAATCGACAGTCTCTTTCTTGATATCCTTTAACATTTCTTCAGCGATTCTCATCATACGTGATTCTGTGTACCTCATCGCTGCAGGAGGATCATTGTCAATCGAACCAAAGTTTCCCTGTCCATTAACAACCGGATACCTCAAAGAAAAATCCTGAGCCAAACGAACTAGCGCATCATAAACAGATTGATCTCCATGAGGATGAAACTTTCCAAGAACATCTCCGACAATACGAGCACACTTCTTAAACTCTTTATCATGTCTCAAGCCCATCTCACTCATCGAATATAAAATTCTCCTGTGCACAGGCTTCAATCCATCTCTCGCATCAGGCAAGGCTCGACTTACAATAACCGACATTGCATAGTTTAAATACGATTTTTTTACTTCATCCTCAATTGGAACTAAAATTACATTTCCTGTATTTTCTATATTATCACTCATTTTTTCCACCTATTACACATCAAGATTAGAGACTAACAAGGCATTCTCTTCAATAAATTCTCGTCTCGGAGCAACTTCATCTCCCATAAGAGTAGAAAAAATTAAATCCGCCTCAACAATATCTTCCATAGTAACCTTCATAATATTACGCCTATCTGGATCCATTGTAGTCTCCCACAACTGATCTGGATTCATCTCTCCAAGACCCTTATATCGTTGAATAGAAACCTTATTATCTTCATCACTAAGACCTAACTCAGATAACACTTGAACTTTCTGTTCTTCATCATAAGCATACTTAACAGTTTTGCCATATTTTATTTTATACAAAGGCGGCATTGCAATATAAACATGTCCCTGAGAAATTAACTCCTCCATATATCTAAAGAAAAAAGTAAGCAACAATGTTCTAATATGAGATCCATCAACATCCGCATCGGCCATTATTATAACCTTGTCATATCTTAATTTAGAGATATCAAAATTAGGACCACACCCTGTTCCAAGACTTGCAAAAATAGGCGACAATTTATCGTTTGTAAAAACCTTCTCAGCCCTAGTCTTCTCGACATTTAACATCTTTCCCCACAGCGGTAAAATCGCTTGAAACTCTCTATTTCTACCCTGCTTAGCAGATCCACCAGCAGAGTCTCCCTCTACGATATATATTTCACAAAGGTCTGGGTTTTTCTCAGAACAATCTGCCAGCTTTCCAGGCAAAGAAGAAGATTCAAGAACACTTTTTCTCCTAGTTAAATCTCTTGCCTTTCTTGCGGCAACACGCGCTCTTGCAGCACCAACAACCTTATCGAGAATTTTTTCTATCTCATCAGGATGTTCTTCGAAATAAAAAGTTAAATGTTCAAATACTATTGAAGAAACTAGACCTTTTACCTCAGAATTACCCAATTTTGATTTTGTTTGACCTTCAAACTGAGGTTCTGGTATCTTTATAGATACAACCGCAGTAAGACCCTCTCTAACATCTTCGCCAGATAATTTTTCCTCTATTTTCTTCGCATGCTTTGATTTAGCAAGAAAATCATTCAAAACCCTAGTCAAAGCAGTTTTAAAACCTACAAGGTGAGTTCCTCCCTCGCGAGTGTTTATATTATTTACAAATGAAAAAATATTTTCCACATATGTTTCATTGTACTCAAGAGCAAACTCAAGCCCAATGTCATCTTTATCCACTTCAATATAAGCAGGTTCTGTCATCAATGGTTTTTTAGATTTATTTAAATATGAGACAAAGGATTTAACACCACCCTCAAATTTAAAATCATGAGACTTCTCAACAGGAATTCTCTGATCAGTAATACTAATTCTAATACCCTTATTTAAAAAAGCTAACTCTCGCAATCTTTTAGATAAAGTATCAAAACTATAATCATTTGTTTCAAAAATAGAACTATCAGATTTAAATCTAATTTGCGTTCCAGTCTTATCAGTTGTACCGATAACTTTTACAGGTTCATCAGGAACTCCAATTCTATATTTTTGATAAAAAATTTCACCTTTTCTGAAAACAGTAGCTTCACACCACTCTGAAAGAGCATTTACAACAGAGACACCAACTCCGTGCAGACCACCAGAAACCTTATAGTTATCCTTATTAAATTTTCCACCAGCATGCAATTTTGTTAGAACAATTTCTAATGCGCTTAAATTTTCTCCCTTATGAAGCTCTGTAGGAATTCCTCTTCCGTTATCAATTACAGAAATGATATTTCCTTTCTCTATAGTAACTTCAATATCAGAACAATAACCAGCTAAAGCCTCATCTATACTGTTATCAACAATTTCATAAACCAAATGATGCAATCCATCGATACTTGTTGAGCCGATATACATACCTGGTCTTTTTCTTACAGCTTCCAAACCTTTTAGAATTTGAATGTTTTCCGCTGAATAATCTTTATCCATATTTATTTACCTATTATTTTATTATGAGATTTTTCATTATACCTTTTAAAAGCTAAAAAGTAAAGATTTATAACCAAGACAAAAACAATAGTTTATTTTTAAATTTTTATTTTTTTTTCATTGCAAAAATGAAAAGAGCTTGATAGAATAACAAACGCTTTTAATTAGTTGTTAATAACTTGTGTACATTTTCTTGATAAAGTATTAACAATTCAGTTATAAGTTATTTATTTTGTTATAATA
>JAFGXN010000009.1 GCA_016936615.1 Spirochaetales bacterium
ATTCTCACAAATTCCAGCCACCATCCCCACGGAATCAAGGTCAGACTCACTGACGGCCAGGTCGGCCGCGTGAAAGTGATTTATTGATATACATTCCCAGAATCATTAATGCCGATACAATCAAAAGAAATAATGCTGGTTCAGATTTCTCTTCAAGCGAATCAGTTTCATACATTTTGCCTTTCATGGTTTTTAACGCCTTAGATTGATAATCCTCAAGGACAGCTTTCTGTTGTTCTGTCTCCAGTGCAAGAAAAGAGGTCTGATTAGTCAGAGTCTTATTTTCAAATGATTCATAGACAAGAGCTTTTTGATTTTCTTTGTGAAACTGAGGAGATATTAACGAAGCAATATCTCCTGACTTTAAAGATTTCATTGTCTGGATATATTCTTTTTTTTCTTTTGTAAAAACCTTGCCTTCTGCAAGTTTCGCCGCCTCTGAAAATTCGGTAATTTTATCAGCTTCAATTATTAGATTTTGCTTCAGATTTTTGCTATTGGATTTTTTAATTCTGTGTTCTGAAAATGTATAGAGCTGTGCTTTCTCTCCTTGTTGGATTATTACAAGCTTGTCTGATACAGGGAAGGTGTTGATGTATGGGGCAATTTCTCTGCTCAGGTAGATTATGTTTTTAAGAGAAGAGGAAAAAGAATCTCTTTTCTCTTTTTCGTTGAGAGTTATAAATACAGGGAGCGGATATGTGTTACCTGTGTAGTCGTGAGATGAAAAAGCAAAGAGGCTGGCTCTGAAGGCATCTAATCCCAGGTCTTCCTCACTTTTCTCCAAATTATCAATTGTGTGCACAGATGTATCTGCCACGTAGTAGTGTGCACTGAGTTCTGAGAGATCGGGATTCGCATTTGCTATTTCGCTCGCAATCCATGTTCTTATCTCTTCACCATTATTTTTGAGAGAGGTTGCTATTTTTTTATCTAAAAAAATGTAAAGAACTGGTGTCAGTGTTTGTTTGGTTGGCTCGGGAGAGATTCTTCCTTCTTTGATTTCTATTTTCTTTCCTTCGTATTCGAGAGTAATAGGTTCTTCATGATAAATTGTAAAACCAGTTGTCCGTGTCTGATTTTGTTCAATCGGAAAAACATTTAAAAGGAGATTTCCTGTTTCGTCATAACGGAGAAAGCCTGGATCCTGGCGGCGTGAAACAATACTTTCATATACCCATTCAGCACTTTTGCGCTCGGAGAGAATTCCATACTCTTTCCGATCTCCAATAATTAAAAAGTATTCAGAAATGAAGGCTTCGCCACTCACTTTTATGAGACCTCTATATTCTCTCTGCCAGTTTTCGCATGTGACATCTAACTCTATCTTTGTTTCATAGCAATTTTTGTCTGGATTAAATGTTGTTTCCTTTCTGGCTTTTTTAATTTTTCCTGTAAATCGATCCATGGCAGGTTCACTCTTCTGCACTCTAGACTTATAGCCGGTGAAATTCTCTATGTCAGATAATGTAGTTTGAGAAAATTTCTGATTTCTGAAGACAATTTTGCTGTATAGCGGAGTCAATAGCGGGTAGCCATCTTCTCCCCAGAATGATCCGGTGTGCATATCCTCATCAAAGTTTGCACAGCTTAAGATTCTATTAACTTTTTTTCTATTAAACTGGAAATCTGCGGCTGTCCAATCTTCTCTGTAGATGAAATCCGCTACTTTGTCGATTTCCTGCCGGTCTGTTACTGCTACTGAGGTAAATGATGCAGGTATTATTAGGAAAAATATAATTGTTGCAATTAGAATTAATTTTTTCCCCTGATTCATTCTTATGAACTGTCTATAAAGTTTTTTTATACAGACTATACTGAAAATTACTGGAGCAAGTAGAAATATTCCTAATCCGACAAAAATTGTAACTGTGGCAAACGGTGCAAATGGTAGATAGATTGTAAGAAGGTATAGGATAAATGGCAGAATTGTTATTCTTGCAAAAAAGATAGGGATAGTGAACTTTCCTGCCTTGTCAGGGATTGCAAATAGAACTGAGGACGCAATTAAAAGTGATAGGAACCATGGAACAAAATAATTTCCCATTATGTAGGATTCTCCAGATTGTAACAATGAATGTGTCAGCTGGTAGGCTATTAAGCTTATAAGCGGGGTGAAGAAGCAGAATAGCGACTCAAGGAAGACTTTCTGTTTAGATGATAGTTTTTTCATGATAGCAGATATTATGATTGCTAGAAAAATGAGGAGCAGGAAAATGCTTAAAATGGAAAATGCAGTGACTGAAATCCATAGAAAAGTCCATATTTCATTTGAACCTTCAATAGATGTAATTAGCAATAAGAATGAAAGGTATATCAGAACAGGAAGAGTTAATGTTCCGAAAATTGATGCATATAAAGAATTTGTGCTGGAGAAACGTTTGATAATGGCATTTCCGAGGATTGCCAGAGAGATGAAGATTGGAATTACTATTGCAGTACTTGATATGAGGATAAAATCTATAAGACTAAAAACTCTGGATGGCAAGGAGTTTATTGTTGATTCAAGATTGAACAAAAGAAATAGATTTAACACAAACATTGATGTATAAAAAACTGCGGGGAAAACCCATAGCCAAGCTGGTATCTTCTTTTTTATAAAAGCTGAGATTACATATGATAGTAAAATTGCTACTGACCAGCCAGTAAAGATTGATGCAAAAACAGTCAGCAGGGTTAAGTCTGTCAGCTTGTACCCGGCAAGAGTTGATTTTGTGATAAAGAACATTCCAGCAATAAGAAGTGATGGAATAACATTTGCTAAAAGAAAGATTATATTTTCCTTTTTTGATAGAGAGTGTTCTCGATAGAAAAGAGCTTCTTTTGCGATGTATCTTTTCTTGTAATTTAAATTAAAAATTTTCATTTAATTTCTCCTTTGATATTTTTTTTATTAGAAAAACCATTGCTACAATGAAAATTGAGAAGCACGAAAAGCCCCAGATCAGGTGCAGCGCCGGATTTGATTTGAGTGACATAGTGAAGAAGACCGAGAAGAACACTCTCGTGAGATTTGCAGTGAAACCAGTGATAATTCCGAGAGCGATTATTATGGATAATTTCTTTACAGAAAGATTCTGCGTTTTATAGAAGTAGAAAAAGAGAGCAATCAGACATGCGCAGCTGATGTAGGAGATTCCAGCACACTTAACTGAGATGACGAAGTTCTGCGCTGGGCAGATATAGCCGATTGCTGGATCAAAGACAAATCGACAATTGAGAAGAATCTCAAGGCTTATCTTGATTGGATGTAGAAGAAAAAGGACTTTTGACGGTTCAATTGTTTGTGCAACAAAGTGAATGGTTATTGCTGCGATCAGACTTAGCATTAAGATAATAAGTTTTGTAAATTCTTTCATAGCTTAACCATATCTTAAGAATATGTCTTTAGAATGGCGCAATTGTGTCAATTTTGTGTCAATTATCATTAAAACGAGGGGATGTCGCCGTTATTCTCACAAATTCCAGCCACCATCCCCACGGAATCAAGGTCAGACTCACTGACGGCCAGGTCGGCCGCGTGAAAGTGATTTATTG
>JAFGXN010000111.1 GCA_016936615.1 Spirochaetales bacterium
CAATTTTTCCAGTTTTTATTTTGAAAAAAGCTAGATTATATAATACTGATTCTGAGACAGTCTCAAAGTTTGCAAATCTGTTGTAGGCTTCTTCAGTTTTTTTTATATATTCTTGATATAGTTCGAAGTTGCCAAGTTGTTCATATACAGATGCGTGCTCTTCATATATCAGGGCTAGGTTTGAGACCGTGGTTTCAGTCTCTTTTAAATTAGCAATTGATAGGAATATCTCCTCTGCTAGGTCATAATCCCTGTTTTTTGCTTTTACTATGCCTGCGCTAGTAAGTTCTTCTATAATATTGGGTTTAATAGCAGAAACAAATTTGCGGTAATAGTCAGAATTCTCATCAAAAGGCTTATATGCAATTATTTTAAGACATGCTGATACAATCATCTCCCATGACAGATTCTTTAAGGCATCTTCATTTATTCCATTTTCAAGTTCGACAGGAAGTAAAATCTTAGGATCAATTTCAAAATTATTTATCTTAGTTGCGAGTTGTTCTGGTATAGAGATATATGAGATATTATCTAATTTACTGTATGCGTTTTGCGTGCTCATTCTTTTCCTTCATCTACTTTGCTATTGAATATATAGCTTTTGCTCTTCTTTAGGAAGTCGTTTATCTTGATTTTATAATCGAGAGGAATCTTTTCTTCATCAAATATTATTCCTAGCGAATATATGTTTTTTTCTGCTTGGAAAGGGGTGCATCTAGCAATCTTCCCCTGCAAAATTATAGGTATTCTTGAATTCATATCTTCGATAAGTAGCGTTATGTCTTTTCCTTTTTCTGCAACTTCTGTACAAGTTCCAATAACTTGAGCTCCTGAGAAGGAGAGGTCTTTTAAGATTGCTTTTTCAGGTCGTACTCCATATTTGATTGCTACTAGTTTTGATTTTAGTCCCATTCTCTTTATTGTTATTGGATCAATTTCGATTCTCTCTTCTCTTCTATTTTTGAAACCTTGATTTGCATCAAAAAGCTTGCCTAACAGTAGTATTAAATCTTCTGGTGGCTTCTGGGTAAAAGCGATACTTAAAAAGGAGAGATCATCGCGAGATTGGTTGTATCGTGTAAGTCCAGTAACTTTTCCTGTTACAAAAAAAGTTATTGGTCCCTCGTTGTCTTTTGGATGAAAATAGAATCTAATATTTACTATCTTATTGGCTTTTTTAATTACTGTTAAAAGATCTTGCTTTGGGTTGACTAGAATTTTTGCAGTCTGCATAGAGCATGAGTAGATGATGCATGGCCAATGATTTCCCATTACTTTAAGGAATATTTGCTTCGTGTCAACACCTAATGTTGCAATTACATCTTTTGAAAAGGTAATACCTTCAGAGTTTCCGTATGTTTGAATATAATCAGCTATTTCCTTGTTTGTTGTTATTGCCATATAATCTCATTTCTTCTTATTTAAAATAAACCCGCGATGCCGCTCTCAGAAATTTTTTGACTCCCAAAAACCACGTGGGTTTCCTCAACTTTGCTTCATGGTTTCAATTAAAAATCTAGCCATCCACAAAGAAATTTTAGAGTCCCTTAATTATTACTTGACCCAAAAAATTTTAAGATCCCGAACACCGCAGGACGATTTCTAATTTTATTATACTACTTAATCAAGCATGTATCAATTTTTTTTATTAATTCATTTGTAATTCTTTTTACAGCTTCTGCCTCATCCCGTTTGAAATTGTAGTCATCAAAATTTGGAGCTCTAGAATCTGCTAGAAGGATTCCTGCTACAATAGCAATTTTAAGAGGGTCTTTTATTCTGTGTTCTTCTTTTACAGAATTTACGTAGTTTGTATATATTTTAACTAGTTGTTCAAGATGATTCGAGTTTGTGTCAGCCTTCAGCGTAAAGGATGTTCCAAGTAATTCTACCTTTATACTGTTGTCATCCGCCATATTAGAAAATTCCTAAATCCTCTTCTTCTTGCTCAGAAGGTGAGGTTGGGATCCTAGAAGTAGCATCTTTTTCTACATCATCGAAATTATCAAACATTGTCTCTTCGGCTGATACTTCATCGTCAAATAACTCTTCTTCAAACAGAGAGTCTTTTTCGAAGAAACCTTTGTCTTGTTTTTCTTCTATTTCGAAATCATCTTCACTGTCAATCTCTGAGTCGGCGCTCTCTTCGAGTTCAATATCAAAATCTGCGTCTTCGATATCTGCAACAACATCCTCAGTTGAGTCTAAATCGTCAATAGAAAGTGTCTCATCTTCAGTAAAATCTGAATCTTCAAACGATAACTCTTCATCGTTGTCTATGTCTTCTGTGTCGTTTTCAAGAGAGGCTTCATCTACGCTTGTGATGGATTCTTTATCAGATTCATCTGTAGATGAAATAGATTGTGGAGGTAGTTGGCTAGATGTTTTTCCAATTGATTCATTGGTTAATTTGCCTAGCATCTCCACTGCATGTTTGATCCCAGCTTCGATTTCGCCATGATCACTCTTGTATGCTGCAATTTGATTTTCTAGCATAAGAATTTTGTCCCGATATGAACTAAGCTCTTGATTTAAAAGTTTGTTTTCCTCTTTTAAAGTTTCTATCAGCTTGACAGCCCTTGATACTTTCTCGTCAAGCTCGATTATTTGTTCAATTGTTATCATATTTTTCTCCTATGCTTTATTTAAATAAAAAAAGCCTGTTTTGTGTATTAATTAATACCAAAACAGACTCTATTTGAAAATTAAAGAGCTTTCTTCGCAATGTTTACTAGTTCTACAAATGCTGCATTGTCTAGAATAGCAAGGTTAGAAAGAGCCTTTCTATCAAGAGTTACACCAGCTTTTAGAAGACCATTCATAAATCTTGAATAGGTTATATCTTCAGCTCGGCAAGCTGCATTTATTCTGGCAATCCAAAGCTTTCTGAAATCACCTTTCTTTCTTTTTCTATCTCGATAAGCATACTGACCAGCCTTTCTTACTGAGTCTTTTGCTACTCTATAGTTAGTTCCTCTTCTTCCGACAAAGCCTTTAGCGCTTTTCATTATCTTTTTTCGGTTGTTTTTTCGTTTTCGTCCGTCTATTGCTCTTGGCATATTCTAAACTCCTTAGATATCTTATTTTTTTCTACAATTAACCGTAAGGTAATAGAGACTTAGCTCTTTTTGTCTCTGCAACACTAAGAATTCCAGCATGTCTAAGATTTCTTTTTCTCTTTGTGCTCTTCTTTGTAAGAATGTGTCTTAGTCCTTGCTTCTTGTATTTTAGTTTACCTGTTCCAGTGAATTTGAATCTTTTGGCATAAGCCTTTCTTGTTTTCATTTTAGGCATGATTGTCCTTCCTTCCTAAGTATATATGATAATTTATTTCTTAGCTTTTTGGCTTAAAATCATCGACATCATTTTACCTTCCATGGTAATTTTCTTGTCAAGATTGTAAGCTGTTTCACTATCATCTAGCTTAGTAAGGATTTTGTTTAATAAATCTCTACCAAGCTCTTTATGTGCTAATTCTCTTCCTCTAAATCTTACAGTAACCTTAACTTTGTTACCTTCTTTCAAAAATTTAGCTATCATCTTTGTCTTGAACTCGAGGTCATGCGTCTCAATCTTTGGTTGCATTCTGACTTCTTTGTTCTTTATTACTGTTTGTTTCTTTTTGGACTCTCGTAGTTTTTTTTCCTGCTCAAACTTATATTTTCCGTAGTCGATAATCTTACAAACAGGCGGTTTAGCATTTGGTGAAACTTCAACCAAATCCAATCCAGCATCAATTGCCTTTTGTAAAGCTTCTTTAGTTGGTACAACGCCAAGCTGTTCGCCTGCCTCGTCAATCAACCTAACTTCTCTCATTTTAATATTCTCGTTTATACGCAGATCTTTATTTACTGCCAAAAGTCCTCCATTTATCCGATGTATCGAATATATATTTTAAATATTTCAAGTAAAACTATAACAAAAAAGTATAGTTAATGTCTACAGTTTATTGTTATGTTTTTAAATTATTATTGCATTTTTGCGCCTTTATAAAAAATTAGTTGAAAAAAAAACGTAATTGGTTTATAAATACTTATGACATTATTTTTATTAGTATCAACAACATCATTTTTCTTATTTTTATATGAAATATACCATTTAGGCAAGGTTGAATTCAAGCAAAAGTTGAAATCTTTAGTTTATTTTTTACCTTTGTTAGCTTTTAGTCTATTTTTGCAGCTTGTGATTATGTACAACTCTGTGCGGATAGGAGCTATGGATTTTGAAGTGTCGAAATTATACTCGTTTTTTATTTTAAGATGGGATTTTCTGCATATATTTCTCTTTGTGATTTGGCTAGCGATTTTGATTTTTGTAAAAAAAATTAAATATTCTCTGCGTATAGAGGACTTTGTCTTCGCACTGATAATCTACTACTCTGTGATGACTTTTTTTGATATACTTAGCTATTTGCATGTATATGATATGGCTGTACTTTTTATAATTCCATTAATTAGATTTACGTATATTATCTTGCTTATTTTTCTTGTTGAGTATTTTTTAAAATCAAAGTCTATTTTGTTGTTCTCATTAAACTCTTTTCTTCTTTTGGGGGTATCTTTGATTCTTCCTTTGTATACTGTTATGTATTATCGAGGATTTGCCTTTGGTGCTATAATTCTTGCAATGATTACATTTCTGATAACGTTTTTACTTTTAATCTTTTTGAAATTTGTATATAAATCTAATATTTACTATACATTCCTTGGAAAGTTTAAAAAATAAATTAATTTGCCTCTTTCAAGATTAGTTTCTTGTAATCTAATATAGTATTAGAAAAGTGTAAAAGAGTAGAGAAGATGAATATTCTCTACTCTTTTTTTCATATTTTTGATTTTGTGTGTATTTTATAAAGC
>JAFGXN010000112.1 GCA_016936615.1 Spirochaetales bacterium
AAAATTTTAAATTTTTGTAAAGAGAATAATGTTTCGAAGTTGGTAATTAATCCAGGTGAATATATTATTTCTACCGAAAATGCAGTAAAGCTTGAACATGATATTTTTAATGGAGGGTTTCCAAATGTTCCCGAAGAGCTTTATACTCCAGGTTTTAAATACGATATTGGAATTTTGATTTCAGAATTTTCTGATTTTACGATTGATGCTGCTGGCGTTACATTTGTCTGCCGTGGTTGGATGGAGCCTTTGTCTATAAGAAATTGTCGTAACATCACGATAAATGGTTTGTCTATCGATTATGAGAGAAAGCCAAATAGTGTTGGAAAGGTTGTTAACGTTACAAATAGTTTCTTTGACGTAGAATTTTATGATTATAATGAGGTTTCAGCCTCTGCATGCTTCCCGAGAATCACTTTTTGGGATTCTGAAACAAGGATAATCTATAAAAATGATTTTTACACAAAAGGAAAAGAGAATTTGGGCAATAATTCCATACGCTTTTTCGGTAGTGTTAGCAGGGAAATCCTAGGTCTTGATGCTGTTGCAGTCCATTCTCTTCATTTTCGGCCTGCAATTCTAGTAAATGAGACAGAAAATATACTTTTTGACTCAGTTTCGATTCATGCACAGCCAGGAATGGGGCTTGTCGGTAACCACAGCGGTAATATTTCATTGAAAAATTTCAGAGTTGTCCCGGTTGAAGGCGGTTATCAGTCCTCAAATACTGATGCTACACACTTTACTGCCTGCTACGGTGAAATATCTTTTGATAATTGTCAATTTCAGGGTCAGGGCGATGATGCAACTAATATTCATGGATTTTATCACTCTATTTTGAATGGTGGTGGTTCTAATCAGTGCGATATCTCAGTCATCTGGAATCAGAATGATCTCTCGTCTGTGATGAATACTCACGCTTCGCTGCTTGATTATCCTGATGTGGGTGATACCTTTGCATTGGTAAAAAGGTCAACTCTCCAGACTGTAGATTTTTTCCAGGTAGTTTCAAATATTCAGAAGCCTCTTGAATGGAAAAATTCAGTTACCCTTGATAAGAATCTTCCACGGGATATTCGCAACTTTTTTCTAATAAACATAACGAAAATGCCTTCAGTGAAGATAATGAATACTACTGTGAAGTCCAGCCTTGCCCGAGGCTTTCTTATCAAGACCTCGAATGTCTTAATAGAAAATTGTCTTGTAGAGAATATTACCGGAACAGCAGTTCAGATTAGTGCAGAAGGGGACTGGCTCGAAGGTACTACTGGTTCGAATATTACAGTCCGCAATTGTCGTTTCATAAACTGTGGACGAGGCAGCGGAACGCAGATGAATGCCTGCGGGATATCTGTTAATACTAAGGCGCCTTACAGATTCAAGAGGGGGCTCTATAAGAATTTACGCTTCGAGAATAATGTTATCGAGGGTGGCGGTGCAAAATACGGAATATATCTCACATGTGCTGAGGATGTGTTTTTGTTGAATAATAAAATTTCGGGATGCAGAGTTCCTACATATATATTTGCATCTCGAAATATAATAAATAAGAATTGATATTATAGAATAATTTTGGAGGTTTTATGAAAAAGGTTAAAGGGCTTATAATTGCAGCGCTATCAGCTGTTTTAGTTCTTTCAGTTTCGTCTTGTGTTCATTTTTCAGATTTAAACGATCTTGAGGTTGCAGATTATGGTATTGCTGATACACCTTGGGCAGAGAAATATGGAAATCACAGGGCTGTTGTTGATGTTGCAGATGCAGATTCTGCAGTTTTTGTACGGATTCCATGGAGATTGAAGAACTCGCCTGCTGGTAAGCGTATCATTGTGGTTGAGGCTTCGACAGGTCAAGAAATTTCTTTAATACGTCGTTCTGGGATTAATCGATTTTCTGGAGATATTACTTTTAAAAGTAATCAGGCTGGGCAATATTTTGTCTATTACATGCCTTATACTCCAGATCCTGGCTGGGCTGGTTTCAAAGGTGGATATCTTCTTCCTAATGTTTCAAATTATTTCCCTTCTGCAAAAGAGATAAAGTCTGGAGAGTTGGTAAAAATTGAATCCCGAACTGCACATGACTCTTTTTTTCCTATGGAGGTTTGTGCCACAAACCGAGAGATGTCTCAACTTCTGGCTAAAGAGAAAGGAAAGGATTATCTAGTGTTTCCAGAGGATAGGCTTTATCAAGTACGCATGAAAAAGTACCTTCCGGCGCGCTGGATTAAAGATGGCGAAAGGTTATCTTTTTCCGGTACGGCATCTAGAAATGAATATTACCCATTTCAGATAGCGCTTTACCCTTTGAAAAGAAATTTGAAAAATGTGACCTTTGCTTATTCTGGCTTAAAAGGACCTGGTGGGGCGTCTATTGAGCCGTCAAGATTTACATGTTTTAATATAGAAGGATTCGATTATACTGGAAAGTATTTCACAAAGATTGTAGATGTTGCAAAGCACAATATTCAGCCTTTCTGGATTGGTATTGATATTCCATCCGATGCAGTAGCTGGAGTATATTCTGGTTATGTTGATATTCTTATCGATGGCGAGGTTGACAGGCGGGTAGATCTTGAAATTACTATCGACTCTCAACTTCTTGAGGATAGGGGAGATAGTGATTTGTGGCGAATGGCTCGTCTTCGCTGGCTTAATTCTACAGCCGGGCTTGACGACGATGTCATGATTGCTCCATTCTCAAAGATTGAATATCGAGCCGATGGTGATAATATTGTTTTCGGCATACTGAACAGGCATATTACAATCGGCGCAAATGGCCTGCCGTTGTCGATAATGGTGGGCGGTCGGGAGATTCTCAGTGAGCCTGTGGCGTTTAAACTAGATGGCAGTGAGAAATTTACTTTTTCAAAAGCTGAGATTACTTCGAGCAAGGCCTATTCAGTTACGTGGAAGACAAGTTATTCTAGCAGTCTTGCTTCTTATTCTCTTACTGGAAAGCTTGAGGCTGATGGTCACCTTGATTTTTCAATTGAAGTTGTAACTGGAAAGAGTTGTCTTGAGAGACCTTCTCTCTCGTATTCTTTGACTACAGAGGCCTCTGAGTATCTCTTTGGTTTGTCTGGAGGTGCACAACGCACGCCAGCATTTGCTAGGTTCAAATGGTCTGGGCCTCGTGATAGTTTCTGGATTGGTAGTGCGTGGGCAGGAATCCATTGCGAACTCAAAGGTGCTGAATATACAGGTCCTCTATTGAATTTGTACAAGCCTGCCTATCCAAAATTATGGCATAACAATTCTCTTGGTTCGATTTCTGTAAAGAAATCTGAGGATTCTTCAGTTGTAACAGTTACCAGTGGATTAAAACTTCTTAATAAGGATGAGAAAAAAAATTACGAGTTTGCCTTTATCATTACTCCTGTAAAAGATCTAGACTGGAACGACCATTTTTCAAATAGATATTATCATGCGACACCGCAGAATGAACAGGTTGTATTTAACAACTTTGACCCTGAGACATATTTTCCATATATGCCGCTTGATGACCATTTAAAGACTGGAATAAATGTCTTGAATATTCACCATGCTCAGAAAGCTAATCCATATATAAATTATCCTTTTGCTACTCCAGAAAAGATTAAGGAGACAGTGAAAGAGGCTCATTCAAAAGGTTTGAAGATTAAGTATTATTACACAGTCAGAGAGCTGACAAATGCAGTCTATGAAATCTGGGCACTTCGAAGTCTAGGAGATGAGATATTTAAATATGGTAATGGTGGTGGTGCTCCATGGCTTAGAGAACATCTTGAAGATGATTATATTCCAGCATGGTATTCTCACAATGGCGAAGATTTGATGCCGGATGCTGCTTTGACTACATCAGGAATTACCCGCTGGTATAATTATTATGTAGAAGGTCTGCGATGGATGGTCAAAAATTATGATATCGATGGTGTCTACATGGATGATGTTGCCTTTGACAGAACAATCTTGAAGAGAATGAGACGGCTTATGCAGGAGACAAAGCCTGGCTGCATGATTGACTTGCATTCCAATACAGGTTTCTCAAAAGGACCAGCGCTTCAGTACCTGGAATTTTTCCCATATCTTGATAGATTGTGGTTCGGCGAATCATTTCAGTATAATTCTTTCACTCCGGCAGAGTTCCTTGTCGAGGCTTCTGGAATTCCTTTCGGTGTAGGCTCAAATATGCTTAATGCAGGTGGAAATTTGTGGCGTGGACTTCTCTTTGGAATGACTTCTCGTTATCCTTGGTTCACTGAGAACCATATTAGTGATCCTCGTCCAGCATGGAAACTTCTGGACTACATCGGAACCAAAGATTTTTCTTTTATTCCGTACTGGGATGAAAATTCATTTGTTTCAACTGGCGATGATTCTATTCTTGCTTCGACCTATATCTCCGGCGATAAAAAGAGAATAATGATCTGTTTTGCAAACTGGGGAAATTCTGTAAAGAAAGTCTCACCCGAATTTGATTTTTCAAAGCTAGGACTTAATACAGAAGATTATGAAATTTCTTTTGCCGAGGTTGACGGCTTTCAGAAGGCTGGAGAGTTCTCCGGTTCTCTTTCAATCCGTCCTGTCGAGGGAGCTATCCTTTTTGCAGTAAAAAAATAAAATCTGGGTTAATACCCCTTTTCTATCTAGCAGCTTCTGATTCACCTACGTTTCAGGAGCTGTTTTTTTTGTAAAAAAATATTCCATTTATTCATTCCATGTTATAATTCTAAAGTAAGTTTTAGTTTTGGGGGTTAAATGAAAAAAAAACTTTTATTAATGGCAAGTGTAATGCTTGCAGTGTCTTGTAATATGCTTGGGGGCAGTTACAACAAGGAAGAGGATGTCCTTCCTGAAAGCTTGAAGGTTCTGACATGGAATGTCTGGAATGGTTTTATGAATCCGCTTGATAATACTCCGGATGATTTATCGTATTCAGATGAAACGTTTAATTATTCTTACGGGAATGGGACAGCGTGGGTAAAATCTCAGAATCCTGATGTCTGTATTTTTACAGAGTTTAAGTATTTTGAGACAGTAGAGAAACAGAAGGCTTTTCTCGATAAGATTGGACATGACTATTTTGTAATTTTGAAGACTTATGGATATCCCATAGCTGTTTCTTCAAAACGACCAATAAAAATTGTTGAGAAATATATTCCAAGTGTCGGTCATGGTTATCTTGTTGTTCGAACTTTCGGCGTAACATTTATCGGTGCTCATCTTCATCCAGGTGCTGTCGACAATAGAATAGCAGAGGTCGAGAGGATTATGCAGAATGTAAAGAAGTTTATTGATTCAGGGGAGTCGGTTATTTTAATGGGCGATTTTAATAATCGTGCTGAGTCAGATGCGGCTTTTTATGATGCTCGGGGAGATGTCAAACAGGATTATCGACCGATGAATATGTTGTTGGCGGATGGATTGTTATTTGATCTGTTCGCAGAATCTGGTAGGGATTTTCAAGGCACTTACTATGCACCTAGTTCAGCTGAGGCTCGTGAAAGAATTGATTATATTCTTGCTTCGCGTGATATTGCAGGCTTTTGTTCAAATGTCTTTGTTGCTGATACGCCTGAGCTTTGTAAAAGTTCTGACCACTTGCCAGTTGTAGCAGAGTTTAAGTTTAACAAATAATTGGATTGTTGGAGGACAAATGAAATATTTAAAATATCTATTATTTTCTGTTATTCTGCTTAATTCCTGTCTACTTTTTGATACAAAGATTGATTCTTCTCTGGCAGAGGTTAAATTGGAGAAGGAAGTTGGTGACGGTGATTTAAAATTTATGGTTGTCGCTGATATTCATCCTGAAATGAGTTCTGATTCTCTAGAGAGGATGGATGCATTTTTGACAAAGGCAAATGATGAGAAAGTCGATTTTATTATTCAGCTTGGGGATTTTGTAGAGCCGGCTGAAGATCCTACTGGAGAGATTATTGCTAAATGGAACTCTTTCCCGGGGAATAAATTACATGTTCTTGGCAATCATGATATGGACCATGGTTCAAAGCAGGAAGTAATGAAATACTGGGGAATAAGGTCAAACTGTTATTTTGTTGATGTTAAGGGGACACGGCTTATTGTCTTAGATCCGAACTTCTTTGTCGATTCAAGCAACAGATTTGTTAATTATTCCTCTGGAAATTATTATGCGCACAGCTCTACGAGGGGAACAATTCCTCCGTCACAGTTAGCCTGGCTTGATCAGGTTATATCAGAAGCATCAGGACGGGTTATGGTCTTCAGCCATCAGAGCCTATCTCATCCAGGCTCAATTAAGAATTCCTCAGAGGTTCGAAGTCTTTTTGAGCGCTATAACAAAGGGGAAATGAAAAAGGTTGTTGCCTGCTTCAATGGTCATGAACATGTCGATGTCGCTGAGAATATAAACGGAATTTATTATATTCAGATCAACAGCACCACTTATCAGTGGCTAGGCGGCAACATCGGCAGATATTCAGAGGAAGAGTATAGTCAGTTATCTGGAAGAGAGAAAGATTTGATAATGTATGATAGCTCTCTTTTTGCCATAGTTACATTGGAAGAGTCTAGACTTGTGATTAAGGGGGTAGAGGGGAGCATCGTTGGACCTTTGCCTGACATGGAAGAGTATAGCAAGTTGTATAATGGGTTACCATTGTCGGCTAGCATAACTGATAAGGTTTTAGAATTATAGTTATTTAACAGAAATAGGCCTTTATAACAAAAAAGGTCTATTTTTTATTTCAGTCATATGTTAAAATAGTCTAAGAGGTATATTATGGCTATAAAATCAGTATCAGTAATATATTTTTCGCCAACAGGAACGAGTTTCAAAATTGCAGAATCCTTTGCTTTAGGACTGGCTTGCGACAGCGTTCAATGGATAGATATTACAGATCCCAATCTTAGAGAAAAATCGCAAGATATTAAATCAGATTTAGTTGTTATCGGCTTTCCCGTCTATGAAGAGCATATTCCGCCTTTTGTTCTTGATTCTTTGAAAAAAATGCAATTTAATGTGAAAGCTGCGGCAGGATTTTCGCTTTATGGCAACATCGGATATGGTCGAAGTTTGCAGGAAATTCATTCTTTTTGTTCTGAACGTAAGATTCCTGTTCTCGGGTTAGGCGCCTTTATCGGGGAGCACTCTTTTGCCACTTCAGAAGCCCCACTTGCTGTCGGGCGACCAAATCTTGACGATTTAGCTGAAGCTAGAATGTTTGGCAAATTAGTTTCTGAGAGGTTTGATTCAAGTTTTTTTCTTGAAAAAAAAGATATCCCTGGCAAGATTCCATTTGTTGCAAGGTTTATGCCTAAAAACAGTGCGAAGATATTTACGTCAGAACCTGTAATTAATTCTAACTGCATAAAGTGTGGTCTTTGTATTAGCAAATGTCCAATGGGAGCAATCAATAGTGATTACTCGATCGACAATGATAAATGCATAAGATGTTTTGCCTGTGTGAAATCATGTAAGTTTAAAGGGCGTGAGATAAAATACAAGAAAAGATTCCTCATAAAACCAATGTTTAATCTCAGTAATTTAAAGAAAAAAAAGAATTTTATTATCTAGTTTTATTGAAAAAAATACAGGCTACCAGATGGCAGCCTGTGTTTGTGTTATTTTGTAACCCGTATCGTCAGCGCATATTCATAATCAACATCTGGAATTGTCAATTTAACTTTTCCATTTTCATTGCTGATTGACACTGCACTGTTGTTTCCTAGAATCTCTGCTGAAATATTCTCAGAATAGTTGAGGTTGTCGATAGTTATAGTTTTTCCCTCTGGAAGCTTAGGAATTATTACGTAAAGTAGATTTCCTTTGCTTGTGAAGAATGCCTCTTTCTGAGGTTCTCCCGGTTTAGCATTTATTGTCTGGTCAAGAATGTCATAGCCGCCACCAAACTCAGATCGGCGTTCATTTTCACTTTTTCCTGCCTTCCATTGATAAGGTTTCTGCCACATCCTAGTTCCGTAGATTGCTTCGCCGTTTATAGCGAGCCATCGACCGATATCTCTCAATCTCTGCTGCTGTACTTCTGGGATAGTTCCGTCTGCCATCGGCCCTACATTTAATAGAAGATTTCCGCCTCGGGAAGCAATATCTATCAACATCAGGATGAGTTCTTGCGAACTTCTGTAGCTTTCAATATCTTCGTTCTGATTGAAACCGTATGACCAGCCGATTCCCCGGTTCTCTTCCCATGGGTGCGAATCATCTGCAAGGCCAGAGCCGTATTCAGTAGTGTAGTATCCTCCGTGCTTATGTCGAGTCTCCATTCCCCATCTGTCATTGACAACAATCTCTTTTGCACTTCTGGAATTATTGTAGAGCCATGCGAGAATTTCTTCGCTTCTCCAAGTTTTCGAGTGCAGAGACCACTCTCCATCAGCAAAAATTATAGATGGATCATATTTTGTTACCAGCTTCTGGAATTGTGGAATCATGTACTTGTCGATATACTCTCTTTTAGATCTATTCCATACTGGATTTCCCCACTCGTAGAGAGAGTAGTAGACACCGAATTTTACGCTAGTCTTTTTCACCTCGTCAGATAGCTCTTTCAGAATATCTCGCATAGGCCCGATTACAGTCGAGTTCCAAGGTTTGTTGCGCATCTCAGATGCATGCTCGTTAGGCCAGAGGCAGAAACCCTCATGATGCTTAGATGTAATTGCAATATATTTTGCACCAGCCTCTTGGAAAAGTTCTGCCCATTGTTTCGGGTCGAAATTGTTAGCAGTAAAATCCTTTGCAAACTCTTCGTACTTGAAATCTTTCCCGTAGGTCTTATCGTGGTAGCGATGTACAGGTGTGTCGCCTGAGTGAGAATGCGCCCATGTGAATTTTCTCATGTAGTGCTTCCAGTACCACTCAGCATACGCCCCCCGCGGTGCATATGCTGGAACAGAGTAGACCCCCCAGTGGATGAAAATTCCAAACTTCGCATCTTTGTACCACTGCGGAACTTCACGTGCATCCAACTCTGCCCAATCTGCCTGATAATTACCGTAAGGGCCTTCGATCTCCACCGGCGATGGAGTCAGGCTGGCACATGATAAGACAGAGACTGTTATAATTAGTGTTATTATTGAAAAAAATACTCGTTTCATCTATTCCTCCTATTTCGTCTGATTATTTTCTTCTTTCTGAATGATGAAATTTTTACCTTCATAGACCTTAGCATTGTTAAGTTCGAATATATTGTCTGCGAAGATATCAATCTTTGTGCTCTTTACCCAGAGGCCCAAACCGCCGTTCAGAATAAATTTATTGCCGACGATTTTGATTCCAGTATGGACAAATCCACGATGAAAGACATTCTCAGGTGCGAAATTTATTGCAGGAGTTCCGCATCTGTCAAATGTATTACCCTTGATTGTCAGGTCGGTTACGATTCCAGATTCAAACCATGATTTGCCGTCATCCGCAACTAGAATCCCCGACATTCCGGTCTTCTCAAAATAATTATTTTCAATCAGAATTTTCCCCCGGCTGCTGAGCAGAAAGCCTCGAGTTGGAATATTCTTGACAACACAGTCCCGAACCTCGACATCAGCCGCCCATGTAATATTTTCAATCACGTCTGAGATGCTGAAACGCTTTACATTTCTGTCTAGAGTTAGAATAATCTCTCGCTTGCCAACTAATTCAGATTTCTCGACAGTGTAGCTCTCCTGCTTCGGGATCAAGGAAAATTTATTCACAAATACAATCTCATCTCCGGGGGCAAAGGCATTGAAACCGAAAGTCTGATTATGTTTGAACCGAGCCTTCACCTTGTTCCCGCGGGCCCATACAGCCTGCAGATGTGTTCCGTGAACATTTATTGCATCATCGTTTGCCCCTGAAAAAAGCACCTTCTCGACCGTGATCTTGCCACCGCAGCCGGAGAAGTGTAGCAGATCTGCCCATCCAGTGCAAATTCTGCCAGATTCTTCAGTTGGCGCAATCTTTACATTGCGGAAGGTAATATTTTTTGTGAACTGGCTGACAACACCCATTCCGTGCATATAATTTATCTGCATATCTTCGAATGTAATGTCGGCGCTGCGTTCTAGAAACATTCCGCAGTAGTCCCTGAAAGTATTTCGCGTTGCGTAGCGATTTTTCTCAGTTAAGCTAGCATTTCCGAAAAAATTTAACTCGATCAATCCTTTTTCAATTTCACGTGCAGAAGTGTAGTTTGCTAGAGGATTTCGGCTTCTTAAAAATCGCCCTGTCGCTACGTCTAATTCCTGCGTGTAGTCACCGGCAGCCTCTTCCCAGCCTTCACCAATCCAGACCAGTTTATTCTCTCTAATCTCGTACCATGAGTCTTTGTTCAATCTGATCTGAGCCGAAGAACCATTAACTTTGACCGCTTCGAACTCGGAAATTGTCGGACGCATATAATCAAATGCAACACCAGTTATCTTAAGGTTGGAAAAATTCCTGCTTACAAGCTCAATCATTTTTCCACGCATAATAAATCTTGAGCTGTTTCCTTCAATAATAAGATTCGCGCCATTCTCTAGCATTATTGCACAGCGTTTAGGCGAATCAGGTGCATCGTTAGTGTTTGAAATCTGGAATTTCTCAGAATATTGCCTGTCAGGGAAAAAACTATAATTTCCCACGGCAAATCGTATTTTTACCGGGTTCTGAGTGCTTCCATTTACTTGAGGCTTTAGTGTGTGGTAAAAATTCCCATCGCGCAAAATTTCTACAATATCTCCACTCTCTAGGACTATCTCGTTGAGTTTTGAAAAATCTTTCCATGCCTCGTTAGCTGTTTTTCCAGAGTTTTCATCAGATCCGTTCTGTGGATCTATGTACCAGATATTATTTGCCATAGCAGTATTCGCTGCAAATAATAATCCAATAAAAAAAGCGATTTTTTTTATCATTTTTAGTCTCCTGTTTTTATTATCGTAAAAAAATTAAGTTGAGAAACTCTTTTTTTTGTGGACAAAAATATTATATCGTGGTAACGTTAACATTGTAAAGGAGAAATTTATGCGTTATACCAGAATTTTAATGATTACTATACTTTTATCATCTTGTTTTAGCCCTGATTCATTACAAGTTGATTATCTTGCTGAATCTGAAGTTATTAAATTTTCTAATACAATAGAAGAAGCTCTTCCTCAGACAGTAATCTTTGAGAAAGTTGAGAATTTTATAAAGAGTTCCGGAGATAAGAAAAAAAAGGTTCTTGTTGTAGGCTGGGATGGTGTAAGATTGGATGCTATGTTGACTGCTAAGACAAAGAATCTTGATTCAATAGCAACTGATGCCTATGTTCTTTACACAGGTGGAGATAAGGATAATTTACAGTACACAAGCAGTGGACCAGGATGGGCTACAATCTTAACTGGAGAGTGGGCTGATGTTAATGGTATTGTCAATAATGGAATTGAAAGAAAGAACAGTGGAGTTCCAAGTTTCTTGAAGGCTGTCAAATCTATAGATTCTAATTTAAAGATAGGTTCAGCTGTTAATTGGGCGCCAATAAACTTGAATATACTTGGAGATGAGCTTGAGCTTTTGGAATTTCATTCAGAAGGGGTAAGTGACGACAAGACTGCTGATAAGGCTGTTGAGTTTATTCGAAGTGGTGTTGATGTTCTTTTTGTTCAGCTAGATAATCCTGATGCATTTGGTCACGGCGGTGGATTTACTCCATTCTGTCCAAGTTATGTTGGTTCGATTTCTGTAGCTGACAGGAGGCTTGGTAGAATGCTTGATGCTGTATATGCTAGCGCAGCGAAGAATGATGAAGATTGGTTGGTTTTGGTTACAACTGACCATGGTGGTTATGGAAAGAATCACGGCGGACACTCTTATGCCGAAAGAACTGTCTGGCTTGTTTCTAATAAAAAATTATAATTTTATATTTTGCCCCTTGCAAAAATATAATTTTTCCCTAGTCTTAGCCATCGTTGATGGTTAAGACTTTTTCTATTATTATTAATTTTATGGAGGTCTTATGAAAAAGGTTATAGTATTGGTTCTAAGCCTTGTATTTTTCTCTTGTGCATCTACTGAAAATTTTATGGAGATTCGAACACCTGCACCGTCAGATGTTCCAATGATAAACGGAGCTAAGGTGTTTGGCGTCAGAGCAGGTCACCCTTTTTTTTACAAAATACCTGCTACAGGAAAGGGTTCTCTTGTCTATAGTGTTGAAAATCTTCCTGTTGGTTTGTTAGTAAATAGTGAAAATGGTTGCATTACTGGCTCAATCGACAAAGACGGGGAGTATCAGGTTGTTTTTGTTGTAAAAAACAGTCTCGGCACTGCAAAACGTGAGTTTAAAATCATTGTTGGCGAAAATATCGGACTGACTCCTGTAATGGGCTGGAACAGCTGGTATATCTGGTCTGAATCGATCAGTCAGCAGAAAGTTATAGATGCTGCGAAGGCATTAGTTGATACTGGATTAGTTAATTATGGATGGAGTTATATAAATATCGATGACTGCTGGCAGGGTGTCAGAGGCGGAGAGAATAATGCAATTCAAGGAAATGAGCGTTTTCCAGATATGAAGGCAATGTGCGCAACTGTCCATTCTATGGGTGTAAAAGTTGGTCTCTATTCGACGCCATGGATTGGTTCTTACGCAGGATTTGTCGGTTCGACAAGCGACAATCCTACTGGAGATGTCTCAGCAATTTCCGTTCCGATGGAGCAGCGAAATCAGGAGTTTCAGGTCTTCGGCCGTTCGCCGAATGTCATCGAGCTGGGTTATAATCGTATCGGAAAGTACTGGCTAGGCGATAAAGACGCCTTGCAGTGGGGAGAGTGGGGGATTGATTTAGTTAAGATTGACTGGAATCCTATCGATATTCCAACTTCAAAGCGGTTTTATAATGATTTGAAGGCTTCTGGGCGTGATATCATATTGAGTCTTTCAAATAATGCTTCGCTAGATATAGCTTCAGAACTTGGAACTAATGCTGATTACTGGAGAATTTCAGGCGATATCGAAGATGAGTGGGGCAGTATAAATCGTATTGTTAAAAAAGGTAAGAAGTGGAAGAAATTCGTAGGTCCAAGTAGTTATGGCGATCTGGATATGCTTCAAGTCGGAAAGATTGGTATTCCAAATACATTTGTAAAAGAGACTAAGCCTAGTAGATTGACATACGAAGAGCAATATTCTCAGGTAAGTTATTGGACATTGATGGCTTCTCCGCTTATTCTTAGCTGTGATTTAAATGATATGGATGAGTTTACGTTGAATCTTCTCACAAACCGGGAAATTATTGAGATTAGTCAGGATGAATTAGGATTAATGGCTGATTTTGTGGTGGATAACCCGTTTGTAAGGGTTCTGGTTAAGCCACTTTATGATGGCTCATATGCAATCGGAATTTTTAATAGGTTAAATAGCTCTAAAAAAGTTACTTTTGATTTTTCAGATGGAGAGTTGCCGTCGTCATTGAGCCTCAGAGATGTATGGAGACAGAAAGATTTAGGTGTTTTTCATGATTCTATTGAAGTCTCGCTCATGGCACATGGATCAATTGTTTTGCGGGCATATAAGAATTAGGGGGAGTTTTATGAAAAAGTTTTTTTTAATACTATCATGTTTAATTTCTATTTCAGCATTTGCTTTGGATACTCAGAGAAGTCGACCTGCAGAGTGGGATAGTCTTGTTTTTGGCGGACGTTTTGTCGATTTGTTTCTGCCGGTTCCTGCTACAGATATGACTAGCGATGTATGGGGGCTTGATAAAGTAAAGCCTCGAAGTTCTGTTATTGGAATAGAAGACAGTGAATACTCATACTGGGGTGGAAATATTATTCTAGGAGATGATGGAAAGTATCATCTTTTTGTCTGTAGATGGGAAGAGAGCGCATTCCTTGGTCATAACTATTGGCCACACTCTACTGTTGTTCATGCTGTATCTGATACCTCTTTTGGACCATTTAAGGTGGTAAAAGAGATTGGGAAGGGGCATAATCCTGAAGTTTATCGATTAAAAGATGGTTCATATGTACTTTATGTTATTGGCGGTGCTTATCGTTCTCAGACTATTAACGGAGATTGGGATTATTTTAAACTTTCATTTAATCGTCGTGGAAGAAAAATTCATGATGGTCTGTCTAATTTAAGTTTTGCCCAGAGAGAAGATGGCTCTATTTTGATGGTCTGTCGGGGTGGTGGAATATGGGTAAGTCGTGATGGACTAGCTTTTTCCCAGGTTTCAAATAAATCAGTATATCCTGCTGTTGCAGGCGAATATGAAGATCCTGTCATCTGGAGGACTGAGAACCAGTATCATCTAATTGTGAATGATTGGTACGGACGAATTGCTTATCATCTGCGGTCGAAGAATGGAATTGATTGGACTCTTGATCCGGGTGAGGCCTATTTGCCAGGAATTGATAGATATTCGGACGGAACTCTAGTTGACTGGTATAAGTTTGAGCGGATGAAAATTTTTCAGGACTCAAGATTGCGGGTTACTCAGGCTAATTTTGCAGTAATTGATACAATCAAAAATGATGACAAGCCGAACGATAATCATAGCTCTAAAAATATTGTAATTCCTATAGAAAAAGAGAAGATTTTATCGATGGAAGAGTCTGTTGATAAGGTTTCAGGCAAGTCAGTCTATGTTGTAAGGATTGAAGCTGAGTCTGATTTTTTCCCAAATGAGGAAGTAGATATTGAGTTGCTTCGCTTTGGTTCTCCTAATTCTGTTAACTTTGGCAGAGGTGCAAAGGCTGTATCTTCTTCAAATAGTGGGGAAGATTTGATAGTTGTCTTTGAGTCCGATTCTGCCGAGTTCGGTGACGATGATTTTGTTGGTAGGCTACTTGGACAGAGCAAGTCTGGCAGATTGATTCATGGTTATGCGAGGCTTGGATGGGTTGATTATTCTGGATTTATTCTTTCAAGTACAAGTATGAAGATCCGAAACTCTTCCAAATCTGCAAAGGTTTTCATAGATATTGAGAATTTTGGTCATGAAGATTATGCTGGTGGTGCGGTTGAGGTCTGTATTACCAAAAAAGGCAAGACTTCTGTAGTTAAGGGTTTTATTCCTCGGATTCCTGCATATTCGAAGGTTACTGTTGTGCTAGATTCTCAGTCTAGGATAGATTATCTTTGTGCCGATAAGATTGAGGTTATCGCAGAAGGGCAGAAGAGCCCACTAATTGTAAAATAATTTTTTTCAAAAAAAAAGGGAGAGCAGTTGCTCTCCTTTTTTAGTATAGAACCAGATCCATAAGATCCATGTTTTTGTTGTGCATATCGACGTTTTCTTTTGTAAAGATATCTAGTGGCAGGGTGTATTCAGATTTAAGATCTGAAATAGGATTTCTCAATGCTGTGTAGAGCATTTTTATTCCGAGATAGCCTTGCATTTCTGGTCTTTGACCAATTACTGCAAATATCTTATCTTCCTTTAAGGCTTTTACGTTATTTCCAGTAAGGTCATATGTAATAATTATAGGAATTTCCTTGCCAAATGTTGTTTCCCATAGATTTCCTGCATACCATCCAGTTTCATCAGCGGTGAAGATAGCAGAGCAGTTTGCAATTTTTTCTGAGTACTGTTCAAAGATCATATCGTATCCTAGTTCCTTGTTGAGGTTCGCAAGTTCTAGGGTTTCAATCTTAAATTTATTGTGCTCTTCATTATATTCTATAAAACCCTTCATCCTGTTTTTATTATGAATATTAAGATCTTTGGGGTGTATTATTAATACGCTATCATTTTTTCTTAATTTAAGACTTATGATGTGGGCAGCAAGTCTTCCACTCTGTTTTGAGTTTTGTCCAATAAAGCTCTTAATATTTCGTGATGGATTATCTATCTTTGTGTCAAAAGTTATAACTGGTTTGTCATAGTTTTGCAGTAACTCTGTGGTTAATTCTTCAAAAATAGGAGCAATCAATAGTCCATTATTATCAGTCTTGAGAAAATCATTTATAGCTTCAGTGAAAGAGGTTTTATTTCGACGATCATAAAAAAACTTCTGAATTCTAACTCCCAATCTTGATAATTCCTCTGCGCACAAATCAATACCTTTCTCTGGAGCCTTCCAGAAGGCTGAATCCGTCTCTGGTATAGGTATGATTACACCAAAATTCCACGCTTTTGATCTTGAGATGCTCCCTGCAAAGGGATTAGGTTTGTATCCAGTTTCCTTGATAATTTGCCTAATCTTCTCTTCTGTCTTGGGCGCTATCTTCCCTCTGTTGTTCAGGTATCTATCAATCGTTCCAATGGATACACCTGATAGTCTTGCAATATCTTTAATAGTAATTGTTTGTTTCACGGTCCAATCCTTTTTTAGCCTCATTTATGATAACTCAAAAAAAAAAACGGGTCAATGATAGATTTGTTATTGTTAACAATTAAAAATTATTTTATTTATTATTAAAAAAAAATGAGTTAATAATTGTATTTAACCCCATTTTTTAACTGAATTATAATGAATTATTGAGGTCGTTTTTGCTAGATATTTATAATCTTTTTGTTTCTAACAATTGCATTAAGTTGAGAACCTGTTTCTGCAGTTCCCCATAGCTCTTTTGTTGATAACAGTTGAGCCACTTTGAATTGTTTCTTTGTAAAAATGGAGAATTTTTATATTTAGATTCCTTTTGTTGATTGTATTATCTTATTCTGAGAATTTATATGTAATAATAGATACAATATGTGATACAATTAAAATTATATGTCATTTAAAGGAGCTAATATGCCAAAAGACAAAAATGCTAAAAAAGAGGATAAGAAAAAACCTCTAAAAACTGCAAAAGAAAAAAAGCAGGAAAAGAACGAGAAGAAAGGTAATAAAAAAAATAGTGATTAATTTTTTTATTTAAAAACCCCAGAAATGGGGTTTTGTTTTTTTCCTGCATTAAGAAAGTTAATCTATTTCCCTGAACCTATTTAGTATGTGGTTCGAATTGTTAATCAAGAACTATTTATGAATTTACGTAAAATCCCATAAAATAGCCAACTATGATTATTTTATAATAAATTTTAGCACATAATTTTTCTTGCTTGAGAGTAGGAATTCTTTATGAACCCTGTGTCCCCATGAATTATCGCCACCGACACCCATCTGAGCAGCATCGATATGAACAAAGAAATTCTCTTCTTGCTTCAATTCGTAGTAGTGGCGAACCTCCTGGAGCTGTCTGTCCGAGTACTCTCGAACTGCAAAGATGGCAGGATCGTTGAAATCCAAGTTCAGTTCGGATTCGTTAGAGCTGAATTTCAGGCTGTATGTGTCGCATCTGTTGCCACTCTCCTGAGGTCTGATATACTGGTGGTAGAGGCTGGCTGTCTCCATTTTGTAGCTTCCGACAAAGGCTGAGAATTTTCTATCACTCATATTCTCATGAGGTCCTCTTCCAAACCAGTTAGTCGTTGTAAAACTTTTATCTATCTCAAATTTTACCCCGACAGCAGGAATTGCAGATTTGGCAGCTGAAGGATTGAACTCCATCGTAACTTCCATCTTCTCCTCTCCGAGAAAACGGTAGAAAAGCTCAAGTTTTCCACCACACCCTTTGATTCTATATTTAGATTTTATGGTAAAAATTCCATCTTTATCCGTGAAGTGTTCCATTGTTTTAAGAGATATAAGGTTTCCTGCTCTTTTCCAATATCCGTAGCGTAGTGGCATCTGATTCCCTTCATCGTTGTCAGTTGGAACGCGCCAGAAGTCAGGCTTAATTGGAGATTTTATTAAATTTTTTCCGTCTTTAATGATCTCTTCAACAAGTCCGCTTGCCGTGCTAACCTTGTACTGTGTTCTGCCACTTCTCACAATCAGAAAGCTCTCTTCAGCCGAAAATTCGACATCAGCACCGCGCATCGCGGCCGCTTTACTTTCTTCGTATATGCAGAATTGTTCGCTGGCAATCACATGACCTTTTTCAAAGACCCTGTCCGACTCCTTCTTCTTCAGATAGAAGTTAACATAGAGTCGCCCGTTCTGCTGACCATTTCCTTTAAACGAAAAAGTGAATTGTCCTGTCGCCTGAGCCTCTATTCCGGGGACTTCAATAGTTGCCCTGTCTATTATGCCTTCTTCGCTCAACACAATCGCTTTCATGTAGAGATCCTCAGTACCCTCGAACAGTCGCTGGTTCTCCACATCCACAGTCACAACAATTTTTCCAGCTTCAATTGAACTTTTTACCCCTGAAAAAGCGAAATTCTGATAGATATACGCTACTTCATATGCTCCGGGGTTAGGAGTTCTGTCTGGCTGGAAGATTCCGTTCACGCAGAAGTTGCCGTTGTTGCGTTTGTCATTGAAGTCGCCGCCGTAGCTCCATTGAGCCTTGAACCGGTCACCGCCTTTTTCACCCTTTGTTAATCCTTGATCTACAAAGTCCCAGATGAAACCTCCGGCAAGTTTCGGATACTTGTGAATAAGCGACCAGTAGGATTGCAAATCTCCAGTGGAATTTCCCATCGCATGGGCATATTCGTTGAGGATAAAAACCCTTCCATTGCCGTTCTTTGCAATTCTCTCAAGTTTTGATGGAGTCGGGTAGGTCTCGCTGTCTACGTCAGCAGCGCTATTCATATCTGCATAGTGAACAAAACGTGAGCTGTCAGTTGCCCTGACAAAGTCGCCAAGTTTTGTAAAAACTGATCCATAGCCGGATTCATTTCCCAGCGACCAGGAGATAATGCTCGGGTGGTTCTTATTCATCTGAATCATCGAGTTTATTCGATCTTCGCAGGTCGCATACCATGACATCTGACATCCAGGCAGTATCGCCGCATGGTAGGAGAGCCCGTGCGACTCGATATTTGCCTCATCCATTACATAAATTCCAAGTCTATTGCATAGATCATAAATCTGCTGCTGATTCGGATAGTGCGAAGTCCTCAGTGCATTTATATTGAATTTTTTCATAAGCATAATATCTTTGATAGCCAGCTCCCCGCGAACTGATCGCCCAAAGTCAGGGTCATGCTCGTGGCGATTGACACCTTTGAGCAAAAGAGGCTTTCCGTTAAAAAGCAGCACGCCATCTTTAATTTCAACTCTGCGGAAACCAGTCGCACAGCCTTTGACATCAAGAATTCCCCCGTTCGAATCTTTGAGAACAAGGACAGATTTGTAAAGCAGAGGATTTTCCGCACTCCAGAGTCTAGCTTCTTTTATTTCTTTGGAAAAAATTACATTTTTGCTGGTGATTGAAATTTTTTCTTCATCGATAAGGCTGTTATCGTCGTAATCAAAAATTTTCCACTCCAGGCTGAGCCCCTGATTTGCAATATTTTCATCTCCATTTCGCAAGGCCACCGTAACTTCAGCCACGCCGTAATTGTAGCCGCTGTCGGTTTGGCCATTCACGAAAAAGTCTTCAATAGATGTTCTATTTTCTGCAATAAGTGAGACATTTCGGAAAATTCCAGCAAATCGGAACATGTCCTGGTCTTCAATATAGCTTCCATCTGACCATTGCAGAACCTTTGCTGCGATTATATTTTCCGAGTCAAAATTTATTAGCTCTGTGATATCGAATGCAGCACTACTCATGCTATCTTCGCTGTATCCTACGAATTTTCCATTTACCCAAAGATACAATGCGCTCTTTGCCCCCTCGAATTTGATGAAAATTTTCTTTCCCTGCCATGACTTGTCAAAATTTACATTAGTTCTGTAGAGCCCAGTAGGGTTTTTAGAAAAAATAAAGGGCGGAATGCCTGAGAAGCCAAACCCGTTGTTCAGATAATATGTCGAGCCAAAACCTTCGCGTTCCCAGCAAGACGGAACATTTATCAGATCCCAGCTGCTGACATCAAAATCATTAGTGAAAAACGACTGTGCAGGCTGGTCATCCACATCTTCAATCAGCTTGAACTTCCATTTGCCGTCTAGATATTTTACATTTTGTGAAAAACGTTTTGCATCCCACGGAAAATTTTCTATATCGTCCAGACACTCTTCGACAGTCGAATAAGGTACAGCCTCACTGACAACAGCTTCCCTGTTTATTTGAAAAATTCTTTGATCCTGCCATTCCTCAGCAAAAGAAGAAAGCGAAGCCGCAAAGAATAATAGATAGAAAAATCGTTTCATTGTTTACTCCTATATTGTAAACGTTAACATGATTTTTAGGAATTTGCAATTAAAATTAAGTTCAGAATTTCACTGTTCTCTAAGTGAGATTTGCAACGAATTCGAGTTTTTTCTCATCTTCTGATAATCTATAACCCTCTGATAAGCAGTAATCGATGATCACTCTGTAGGGGCTAGTTTCTTCTATGTTAGAAGCTGGTTTTGGCAGATGCATATTTTCTTTTTTTTCAATCTTCTTTATGCAGAAGTTTAGCAACGTCTCCTTAGGTGGACTAGTTATTGAAGTACTCTTGCTTTTGCTCCATTTCCCATTCTCGCCATCGAAGTAGTAGCAGATTGTTGATTTGCTGTTCTGGTAAAAGATTCCAAGAGGGTTGAAGTCGCAAGGTGTTGATTTGAACCTTGTCATTACAATCATTTTTTTTATAATATTGCTTGTTATAAGTAGGTGTATGGCAAGCAGAAGCCCCATTATTACAGTGATATTTGTCGCATCTGTGAGCCCATGAGTTGCAATAGTTGTGGAGATTTCAATAATATTGAGGATAATGTAGGCAGATAGTGTAACTAGTGCCAGAATATTGTTTATAATATAAGCCTTATGGGAAGAGAAAAAAGCCCTGAATCTTAAATTCGAGACTAACATTATATTGAACCAGATTAAAGCTAGTCGCGTAGCCTTTAACCAGGTCTCGACGGAGTCTGGATTACTTGCAAGCCTGTATATGATTACAGGAAGGAAAAAAAAGAGGCTTATCAAAGTCAAAAAGCTGACCATCAATCTGTCTAGGTGTTTTGTCATGTGGACTCCTTTGTCTTTTTCCATTATATCAGAGAATCGCCAAAAGGTAAGTAGCTGGCTTCCAAATGTGTCAGATTTTCCGGCTGCAAAATTCTGTTTGATTTTTTTTTGTTTGACTTCTTTCTTTTGTGGTGCTAGGCTTATTGTTAATGAAAAAAGTTTTTTTTACATATAATCAAAATTATTTCCGCTGTATTTCTGTCAGCAGGCAGAAGCATCTTTTGTTGTTCTGTATTTTTTGTGTTTTGTCATTTTTGTTTTTGATGTGTTCTTTTGATTCTTTAAGAATTGGTAGATGGTTTTCTGCTGATTTAAGAATTTCCAGCAATCTGTATTTAGAGCAGACTGAGACTGGTTTTCGTGTTACAGAAGGAGCTGTCCATGGAGTTAGTGCTTCATTTTTATTTGTGGGACAGGAAAGGATATGTCTTCCCCCGGGAGATACTCCATCTCAGATTGGTGTCTATATTTCTGATCCAAGTGTTGTTAACTTTGATAGTACTTCTGGGGTTGTTACAGGTAGGAAAGCTGGCTTTTCGTATATTTGTGTCTATTTACTGGAAGATCCTGATGAGTATTCTTCGATTTTAATAGATGTTTCTGAAGTAGCTGTATTTGCTGACGCTGATTTTAAGGCTGCTGTTCTTGCTATTTCTGATATTTTTGGTACTTCCTGGGGGCTATACTCCCTTGCAGTCTATAAGGAGAATGTTCCTGTTAATGTTTTGAAATATATTGAAACTTTGTATATCCGGGATATGGGAATTTCCAGTCTGGATGATCTTGTATATTTTACGAGATTAAAGTTTCTTGATTGTGCATCGAATAATATTTCAAGTCTTGATATTTCTTCCTGTCTTTTGCTTGAAACTTTGAAGTGTGAAGGCAATTTATTGACTGAATTGGATTTATCTGCCAATATCAATCTCCGTATTGTCATTGCTTCTCCTATGCTGTCTCTTCAACATTGTTATATCTCGCAGCAGCAGAGTGTGTCCGATGATTTTGGTTTGGGGGTGCTGATTGAACCAGAAATTATTCCTTAAGCTTACAGGTCTATTTATCGTTTTGATTATTTTAACTGGCTGCCCTAGGGATCCTGATATGGATGGTCTTTATGATCCTGATGCTGAGCAAACTTATGTCAGGGCGTTTAATTCAAAGATTTCAATTCCTGACGATTATACACATAAAGGGTATATTTCACAGATTCTAGTAGGGAATGATTACATATATGGGCTCTGTACTTATAGTAATCCTTCTTATGATTATAATTACACGTACTGGCGGATATTCAAGTTTGATAAGACTGATAAGTCGCTTGTGGGAGAGGTTTCAGGTCCTGATTATTCTGCTCAACCATCTTCAATAATTTTTACCATTGAAAAAGATAAATCAGGTAATACTTTTTATCTTTTATTTCAGGAATTTGATGATTCTTCGCCTTTGAAAAGCTATAAAATTCTTATCTATGATAAAGACTGGCTGCTTATTAAAAATAGTCCTACTTTTTTTATGGATCTTCCTAATTCTATAAGAGGTTTTTATGACTCATTTGCTGTCGGTCTGATTTCAAGCAATTATTTAGTTTTCATGTATTATTATAGTGCTGAGTCTAGTTTTGAAAGGGAAATTTTTGATACAGTTATAATAGATATTTCCTCCGGGATGCTGCATAGTCTTAAATTAACTGATGGCAGTCATTTTACTCTATATAATTTTGCTTGCGATGGTGGCTTCCTGTATACTACTTACGATTTAGAAGTACGAAAATACCAATTTGTTGAGGACTCAATCAGCTATGAATTTCTCTCCTCATTTTCCTACTCCGCCGAGTCTTTAGGCGGAATCTTTGGGGAAGGGGATAATTATAACTCAGATTGTATTTCTGTTCACAACGGCAGGGTATTTTTCTTTAAGAATAATTACATCCGAAGTTTCTGGGCAATTTGTGGTGCTGAAAAATATTCTAAGACTCTTTATTCAGTAAATCTTGAGACCGAGGTCTTTGAGGCAGCTGTCTGGGGTGTTGGATCTTTCAGTTTCGGAGGGAATTGTGCTAGCTATACTGGAATCAGTGGTGACTGGTCAGTCGGCACGAGGTTTTTTATGAATGGAGAGGAGATTGTCTCTAGTGAGGGGGGATTCTTTATTCCAAAAAAATAAATAGGTTCAGGGGTTTTTACTTTTTTCGCTGATTATAATTTTTCATCCATAAATTCTGTTTGACTTCTTTCTTTTGTGGTGCTAGTCTTATTGTTAATGAAAAAAGTTTTTTTTACATATAATCAAAATTATTTTCGCTGTATTTCTGTCAGCAGGCAGAAGCATCTTTTGTTGTTCTGCATTATCTGTGTTTTATCTCTCTTGTGTGTCGGCTGTCCGCTGGATCCTGACGGGGATGGTTATTATGATCCTGAGGCTCTGCAGAGTTATGCTAAGTCTGATTTGTCTCTCAGTATGCCGTCGGATTATCCCGTAATTGGAGTTTTGTCTAGTATCACGTGTGGAAAGGATTTCATCTACGGGCTGTTTATTCATCGCGAGGTGGATATCTATGATGCTGCGAATATTGTTTATTGGCGTATTCTTAAATTCAGCAGGCAGGATAGATCTCTAGTCGGAGAGGTTTCGGGTATTGATTATTCTGTTCTGCCTGAGAATATTACTTTTTCGCTTGGAAAAGGTTCTGACGACAGCGATTTGATTACTCTTCTGTTCTCATATTCAACATTATCTGAGAAAATTCAGAAGTTCACGGCTGTAGTTTATGATTCAAGCGGGTCTAAGGTTAACGAAAGTCCTGATTTCTTTATTACTCCATCGTTTGTGACAAGTTATTATAGAGACTGCATTTCGATAGATTTGCTGAACGATGATTTTATTGTTGTTTTGTATTCTCTTTCTCTTGAACAATATTATTATTCTTATTCGTCTTCATATAGTAATTATTATGATTTTTCACTGGTGCAGATTTCCAGCGGGCTTGTCAGAGATTTGACATTGAATGATGGATCCGCCCTGTTTCTTCGGAATTATGCCTGCGAAAACGGTTATCTTTATTCCGCAGATGGATTGAATATCCGTACATACAAATTTCTTACTGCATCTAATAATTTTGAGCTTGTTTCATCTTTTTTCTACGGTGCTGTCTCCTCTTCTGGTAAAGCTGAGCAAATTGCTGCAGCTTCTGAGACTATCTCTGTCAGAGATGGTAAAGCTTTTTTCTTTAAAAAAAACTTAGTCAGTTGTGCGGACATATATTATTCAGATTATTTAAGAACTTTGTATGTTTTGGATTTGGCTACGAGTGTCTTTGAAATTGTTATCAGGGATTCAGGTGCTTCCCTCTATGAGGGTGTGCATATCTATACATCAAGTGATGGTCAGTTGGGTCGTCACTGGTATTTTTCGCTAAACGGATCTGAAATTATTTCTAATCGTGGAGGAATCTTTGTCAGTAAATGATAATTTCCCAGCCGGCAGATTTTATCTTTGCGGCTATTTGAGGATATTTTTATGAAAAAAGTTTTTATAATTGTTCTTGTATTTTTTATTTTTTCCTGCGACATCTATGATTACTATTTTTCCTTTAATTTCGATTTATCTGTTTATAAAAATCTTTCGTTGATCTATTCTGACGGAGAATTTAAGGTGATAGAATCTTATTCGTATACGACGAGAACCTTATTCCTGTATCCTGGGCAGGATAGGAAGTGTCTTTTCGGTGATGTTCCTGAGTCGGCGGAATTCTATATTTCTGATGAGAGTGTTATCAGCTTTGACAGTATTTCAGGGATTGTTACTGCTAAGAAGGCGGGGTACTCTTTTATCGCGGCTTATCTGCCTGGCCAGCCTGAGTTATCTAAGGATATTTTGATTGATGTTTCTGAGGCTGCTGTTTTCAGCGATGCGAATTTCAAGGCAGAAGTTGAGAAAATAGATGGTTTTTCTTTTTATAACGGAAATATCCCTGAAAACAGACTCTATTATGTAGAATCTTTGATGTTACGGGATAAAGGTATCGCGTCTATGGCAGATCTTATCTATTTTAAGAAACTGGAAAACCTTGATTGTGCATTGAATAATCTTACAACTCTTGATCTTTCTCCATGTATTCTGCTCTATTCTTTAAAATGTGAAGGGAATCTTCTTACAGAGCTGGACTTGTCAGGGAACAGCAACCTCAGGATAGTTATTGCTTCTCCTATGCCTTCGCTTCTTCATTGCTATATATCTCAGGAACAGAGTGATTCGAATTCTTTCGGATTGGGGGTATCCATTGAACCAGAAATTATTCCTTAAAATAGTTGTGCTGTCTTTTCTTTCTATTTTCTTCTTTGGATGTCCTAGAGATCCTGATATGGATGGATTCTATGATCCTAAGTCTGAGATGACTTACATTGCGTCGTATTCAACAGTAAAAATGCCGGAAGATTTTACTCAAAAAGGTAGATTATCTCAGATTATGGTTGGCAGTGATTTTATTTATGGGTTATTTTCTTATAGTGATCCTGATAATGATTATAATTTTTCATACTGGCGAATATTTAAGTTTAATAAACAGGATAAGTCTTTAGTCGACGAGGTTACAGGTCCTGATTATTCTGCGCAGCCTTATTCTGTTGTTTTTACAATTGAAAAAGATTCTGCAGGGGATGAGCTTTTTATTTTGTTTTTAGAGACAAACGATTCTACATCTTTGGAAAGTTATGATATTTTAATCTACGATAAAGATTGGTCGCTTGTTAAGAGTAGTCCAACTTTCTATATGGAGCTTCCGAATTTTGCACGATCTAATAATTTGAATTTTTCAATGGGGTTGATTTCTGAAGATTATCTTATGTTTATGTATTATAGTGATAATATCGATTATTCTTATTCCGGTACATCTCTTTTTGATTGTTCAATTATAGATATTTCTACTGGTTTTGTTCGTGGTATAAAAAATCCTGATGGGGTTCCTCTTTATTTTAGAAATTTTGCCTGCGATGGAGGTTTTTTGTATACCACTTCTGCTCTTAATTTTAGTAAGTATAAATTTATTCCTGCATCACATAGCTTTGAGTTTGTTTCATCTTTTTACTATGGGGCTGTTTCTCTTGTCGGAAAGCAAGAGGAGAGCGGATATAATTCAGATTGTGTATCTATTGATAACGGTAAGGCTTTTTTCTACAAGAATAATTTTATCAGAACTTTTTGGTCTATCTGCGGGGCGGAGAAGTATGCTAAGACTCTTTATGTGCTAGATCTTGCGACAGAGAAATTTGAAATTTCTGTATGGGATTCTGGTTCATTTAGTTTTGGAGGTTGTTCTGGTTACTATGGTATTAGTGGCGACTGGTATGTCGGCAAGAGATTTTTCTTCAATAATAGTGAGATAATCTCTAGCTCAGGAGAAATTTTTATCCCGGAGTAATTGACTTATTAAGCTAGGTTTCTATTTCAACTAGTGGTTACGATGAGATATAAAAGAATTTGAATTATTTCGATTTGACAACTCTCTCTTCTGGTGGTAGGCTTGATTTAATGAAAAAAGTATTGTTAGCCATTGCAGTTCTATTTATTTTTTCCTGTGATATTTATGATTCTGATTTTTTCTTTGTTTATGATCAACTCTTTATTGAGAGCGATTATTCATTGAAGTATTCTGATGGGTTTATCTCTGTTGTTGAAGAAGCTAGCATTTCAATGTTTCTTTTCTTTTATCCAGGTCAGGAACGACAAGTTTATGTGGGCGAACTTTCTTCGAATGTAGAATTTTTTGTTTCTGATGAGAGCGTTATTAGTTTTGATGCGGTCACGGGAATTGTTGTTGCGAAGAAGATTGGTTTTTCATTTATTGCAGCTTATCTGTCTAGTTCGCCAGAAGTTATGAAGATAATTCTTGTAGATGTTTCAGAGGTTGCTGTATTTAGTGATGCTAATTTTGAGTCTGGGGTTGATTCAATTGGTATATTTGGTTTTTACGATGGGCAAATACCTGTCAATCGGCTTTATCACTTTGAGAATTTGCTTCTTAGGGATAAGGATATTGAAAGCATGGATGACCTTGTTTTTTTTCCAAATTTAAAAAAACTTGATTGTGCTTTGAATAATCTTACTAGTTTAGATCTTTCTCTTTGCCCTTTACTAGAAATTCTCAAATGTGAGGGAAACTTATTCACTGAGTTAGACTTATCCGCAAATTCTAAACTGCGTATTGTTATTGCGACACCAATGCCATCTCTTGAACATTGCTATATCTCGCAGGAGCAGAGTGATTCTAGCTTTTTTGGATTGGGGGTGGCCATTGAACCAGAAATCATTCCTTAGAATATTTTTTTTGTCAATCTATCTGATTTTTTTATTTGGATGCCCCAGGGATCCTGATATGGACGGATTCTATGATCCAGAGGCTGCTACGACTTATATTGAGTCTTACTCGACAGTAAAAATGGCTGAGGATTTTACTCCTGATGGTCAGTTGTCTCAGATAATGGTTGCCGAGGATTTTATTTATGGAGTGTTTACTGCTGGCAATTACCATTCTAGTGATACTTATTGGAGAATTCTAAAGTTTTCTAAGTCTGATAAGACCCTTATTGGTGAAGTAAATGGCCTTGATTATACGCTAAAGCGCTATAATATTTGGTTTACACTTGAAAAAGATAGTTCAGGTAATGAAATTTTCTTGTTACTTCAGAAATTTGATGATCAATGGCCCTTGGATAGTTATAAAATTTTGATTTATGATAAGGAATGGAATTTAATAAATAGTAGTCCAACTTTTTATATGAAATTCCCTAACTTTTCAAGAGGCGATTATTCAAGTATTTCCGTGTTTTTGGTTTCTGATAATTATTTGATATTGATCTATGTCGATGATCATTATGATGACTATTCGTCTCAAACTTATGGTTCTTTATTAATTGATCCTGCAATTGTTGAAATCTCTACAGGTGTTGTGCGCGAGGTTAGAACTACTGATAATAAATCGCTTCGACTTGAGAATTTCGCTAGAGATGGTGAATTTATCTATACTACTGCTGATCTGAATTTACATAAATATAGATTTATAGAAGACTCTGTTGTCTTTGAGTATCTCTCTTCTTTCTATTATGGAGCTGTTTCATTGTCAGGAAAGTTTGAAGAGGGGGGCTCTAACTCTGATTGTCTCTCAATTCACAGTGGCAAGGCCTTCTTTTACAAGAACAACTATGATCGGAATTTCTGGACATCATGTGGTAGAGATGAGTACTCTAAGACTTTGTATGCGTTAAATCTAGAGACGCAAGAATTTGATATTGCTATTTGGGGGTCTTCTTCATTTACTTATGGTTCCTGCGCTGGGTTGGGGTGGCCAGGTATTAGTGGTAACTGGTACCCCGGCAAGAGGTTTTTCATGAATGGAGATGAAATTATTTCCAGCTTCGGGGAAATCTTTGTTCCTAAGTAGTTGAAGGTTTCAGTACCGCGTTAGTCTGAGACCAGCTGATTGGTTCTTGGTGGCAGCTAGTCTCTACTATTATTCACTATTCCGAATAGTGGGGTACGACGAGACATATATGTCTCTTTCATTATTCACTATTCCGAATAGTGGGGTACGACGAGACATATATGTCTCTTTCATTATTCACTATTCCTAAATTATACTTGTTTAACTGCTTTATATATTTTATAATGTCTGTATGTATATTTTTAGAGATGTTCCTTGGTTAGTGACTGTCCTTGCTGTTGTGGATGTTTTGTTCTTGTCATTTATCATTTATCAGGTCTATCGTTTTCTCGTTTTAACAAAGGCTGCCCAGTTGCTCAAAGGGTTGATCATCTTGGGGCTTGTCTATTTTGTGTCGAGCTTCTTGCAACTTAAGACTGTCTTGTGGATTTTGAATAGTATGGCGACTTTTCTTGTTATTGTTATTGCTATTGTCTTTCAGCCTGAGTTACGTAAGATTTTTACTCGTCTTGCAAAGGGTGAGTGGTTCCACTTCTCGGTGAAACAGAATACACGTATTGATAGAGTTATCAATGCTGCCGAGATGTTATCGGATTCACGGCGTGGTGCCCTTGTTGTGTTTGAGCGAAAAGTAGGAATCAAAGATGTTGCAGAGACTGGAACTTTGCTTAATGCGGACATTTCGAGTAATCTTCTAGTTACAATATTCAAATATGATTCGCCTCTTCACGATGGAGCTGTAATTATTCAAGAAGGGCGTATTCTTGCAGCAGGTTGTTTTCTTCCATTATCTGAACAATCTAATATCAAGAAGACCTTTGGTACACGTCATCGTGCAGCAATTGGAATTAGTGAGTCTAGCGACGCGGTTGTTCTTATCGTCTCAGAGGAGACTGGTGCAATCTCTTTAGCCTATGAGGCGAATTTATACTATGATCTTTCAATTGAGGAAATTCGAGATATTCTAAATAATTTGTTGAATTCTTCTAGTTCATCTTTAGAGGAGATACGGGAGGAAAGTTTTGAAGCTTGAAAAATTTTTTAAAGTTATTTTCAATAATCTGCCAGCTAAGATTATTAGTATTTTGATTGCATTTATTCTTTTTTTAATTTATCAGAATAATTCTAAGGTTGAGACTACTATTTCTCTGCCTATAAATTTTATTTTTAACGAATCTCTGATTCCTCTCGAGAGTTTAGACAAGATTAAGAATGTCGATATTAAGGTTAGATCTGATCGAGTTCTCTCAGAGGATGAAAAAGGAGACTTCTACGCAACTGTTGATTTAAGCCACGTTACTTTAAATGATATTGAGACTCAAAAAAAAGTAAAAAATGCTGAAATAAAAATTTTAAACAGGAGTGAGCGGACTGATTTTGAGGTTATTCCTTCAAAGACTTCTGTCTCCTTGACTTTAGAGAAAAAGGTTATGAAAGAGGTTCCTGTCTTTGTTCAATCTTCGGGGCGTTCTCCGTATGGATACCGCGAGGAGATTACTACTTTTCCTGGATCTGTTGTTATTGAGGGGCCTCAGAGTGTCTTGATGGAGGTTGACAAAATTTTTACTATGCCGATAGACCTTGCAGATGCTAAACCTAAAGAGACTTTGTCTTTGAATTCGTTGTTGACTCTTGGAACTGATAATAAATTCCCAAATGTAAAATTTGCTATAGATGAGGTTGTTGTTAATGTGCGTTTGATGGAGATTATTGAAACTCGAAGAATTGATAATATTTCTATTACGGTAAGTAATAACCCTCCATATCTAATTCCGAAGTATAATGATGTAAAGGGTTCAGTCGCTATTAGTGGCTCGTTGTTAGAATTAGAGAATATATCCTCTTCAGATTTTTTCTTAGTTATTTACGCAGATGAGGTTAACAAGCCTGGTGTCTATACTTTAGCTCTTAATGTTGTATTGCCTAAGAAGAATATCAAGGTTCTTGATATTAGCCCTAAATCTATCGATGTTACTTTTGTGGAGAAAGAATGATTTTAGGTGTTGGGATTGATATCGTAAAGGTTGAGAGGGTTTTTTCCTTGTATCAAAAAGGGATTGCTTCTAAATTTTTTACCATTTGTGAGCTTGAATATTGTGAGTCCAAAGGTGTTGGTCTAGCTTGCTCACTTGCTGCTAGATTTGCTGCTAAGGAGGCTTTAGTCAAGGCTTTAGGCTGTGGCTTTGTTGGACTTAGTCCTTCAGATATTGAGATTTCTAATAATCTAGAGGGTCGACCATTTGTAAATTGTGGGCTAAAATTACAAAAAGTTCTTGAAGAAAGAGGGGTTGTCTCTATTCATCTTTCTTTAAGTCATGAAAAAGATTTTGCTGTTGCAAATGTTGTTTTGGAGGGAGAGGGTGTCAGATAACAAACCAAGTATAACTTTTTTTTCAACTGATTCTATAGAGTGTCCTGTCTGTGGGAAGTTGTTCAGGGTCGAGAAGATGAGACATGGTCGAGGTCGTCTTGTCTCAAAGGAGATTACTGATGAGTTGCGAAGGGTCTATGAGCCAACTCAGGCCTACGGTGAGGTTATTCCTATCCATTATTCAATTACAGTCTGTCCTGATTGCTATTATGCTGCATATCAGAATGATTTTTTATCTTTGAAAGCTCCTGAGAAGGAGTCATTGTTGGGGAAGCGTAAGGATAGGAAAGATACAATACATGAAATTTTTCCTGATTTGGATTATATAAAGCCTCGGCGAGAGAAAGAGGCAGCAGCTTCATATTATCTTGCAATGGTTAGTTATGAACTATTAAATCCAGATAAGGCACCAACAATCAAGCAGGGGCTTTCTGCCTTGAGAGCAGCTTGGATTTTTTCTGATATGCACAGAAAGTTTCCAAACGATAATTATGATTATCTTTCAACAGTTTTTTACAAGAAAGCTGCGTACCTATATAATTCTGCATTGCGGAAAGAGTTTGCTGGCAAGGAGAGGGTATCAGAGACACCTGGGCTTGGTCCTGACGTAGATAAAAATTATGGTTTTGATGGGGTTTTATATCTAGCAGCGTTGCTACTTTTCCGTTATTCTGATTATAGTAATCAGGAAGAAAAAATCGAAATTTTACGAAATGCGAAATCAACTGTAGCAAGAATTGTTGGTATGGGCAAGAAGATGAAGAGTAAGCCGACTGTGATTCTTGAAAATGCCAGAGATTTGTACAACGAGATTGGTGATTATATAAAGGCATACGAGGCAGAGAATGGAACTACGGAGAATCAGGCTTGATATAAGCTATGATGGAACTAACTATGCAGGCTGGCAGGTTCAGGACAATAATAAAACAGTGCAGGGTGAGATTGAGAAGTCGTTAAAGCGTCTGATAAATGAGGATATTCGTATCCATGGCTCGGGAAGGACTGATTCCGGCGTTCATGCAGATGTTCAGGTTGCTCACTTTGATACTGAGAATTTCAAAATACCTGCAAATAAGTTTAAAGAGGCAATAAATTCGAGAATTAGTAAGGATATTCGCATCCTTTCATCTTCCGAGGTCTCTTTTGATTTTCATGCTAGATATAGTGCTCGAGTCAGAGAGTATAAATATTACTTTAATGTGGATAGAATTTGTAGTCCTAAAGATAGACTCTACTGTTTTCATCTAGGATATCTGCCAGATGTGGAAAAATTAAATAATTTTGCGATGAGATTGGTTGGCATTCATGATTTTACCGCTTTTTCATCGATAAAAGATGTTAGTCCGGTGAAGATTCGCAAGATCTACTCTGCATCTTTCTTTTTCGAGGGAAAAATGTTGGTCTTCAAGATTACTGGTAATGCTTTTTTATGGAAAATGGTCAGATCAATTGTTGGGACTTTAATCATGATGGAACGTAAAGGGGTTGGAACTGATTATTTAGATCAGATGTTTGATTCTGGGAACAGGGCTTTAGCTGGAACGGTTGCCCCCTCTTGTGGGCTTTTTTTTCACAGAGTTTTTTATGATGGAGAGACAGTAAATAATTATGAACGATTCTAAAATTGAAAAATATTGGAGCCTTTTGAACAATACTATAGATTTCTTTAAGACTGGATATAAGCAGAATCATGGCGATTGCCCTATTCCTGAGGGGGTAATCAAGCAGAATTTTACACCTTCGGGTGAGATTAAAGAATTAGCACGACAGGAGCTTCTTGAAGAGTTTGAGGAAGGTATTTCTGTTTGTACCCTATGCTCAGTTTCAGGAGAGAGAAAGTTTCTTGTTGATTCTGGTTCTCCTTATGCTAAGATTTTTATTGTAGGAGACAGGCCTAGAGGTGAGGATTTTGAGGGAAATAGGGTTCTTGCTGGATCAAGAGGTGAATTCCTTCGGAAATGGATTGAATCTATTGGTCAATCATTTGAGAAGAACTGTTTTTTGACCTATCTGTTAAAATGTCATATCGAGGCAGATGCTTCGCTTTCATCAGAAAGGATTGCATCGTGTATTCCTTATCTCCATTATCAGCTTGAGATTGTTCAGCCAAAGGTTATTCTATGTCTTGGCGATGAGGTTGGTAAGGCGCTCCTCTCTTATCGTGGTGATGATTCTATCTGTTACAAAGACCATCAGTTTCAGGGGATTCCTGTGTTTGTTTTTAATTCTCCTGAGCAAGTTATGGCTGATCCTAGTCTCAAGCGTCCAGTCTGGGAAAATTTGAAGAAGATAAGGACATATCTTGAATAATCTTTTTGATTTTACAGATGAAAGTAAGAAAACCCTCTATTTGACTGTTCTTGTTCCTCTGCCGGTAGATATTGATTTTACATATAAGTATGTTGTTGATAAAGATTTTGAGGAGGAGTTAGTCGGGCGTCGTGCCCTTGTTTTTTTTCGTGGAAAAAAGATAAACTCCTTTATAATAGGTCAAAGTCTGAGCTCTCCTCAGGTTAAGTTTGAGATTAAGGATATTATTGAGATTGTTGATGGTCAGCCTTTTTTTGATGAGAGACAGATCTCTCTTGCTCGTTGGCTCGGTTCCCGATATTTCTGCTCCCACGGCGAGGCCTTGTCTACTATGCTGCCTAGTGGTAAGGCGGGAAAACGTGAATTTTTTTTAGAAGCCGAGGAGTATGAGGATTATTCGCCACATACGCTTTCTCAACAACAAAACGACGCGGTAGCTGCCCTCACTTCGGGTGGTGCTGATCGAAATTTTTACCTGTACGGAATTACTGGTGCTGGCAAGACTGAGGTCTATCTTCGTGCTGCTGATTATTATATCCAACATGGCCAGAGTGTTATCTACCTTGTTCCTGAGATTGCCCTGACTCATCAACTTCTTGATGAGATTAAGAAAAGATTTGGTTCTCGAGTCGCAATGTTGCACTCCTCTATCACGCCTTTGAAGAAGTTTCAGGAGTGGAAGAGGATTCGAGAGGGTGGTGCAATGATTGTTGTTGGCGCAAGGAGTGCAATCTTTGCACCAGTTGAGAATCTTGGATTGATAATTATTGATGAGGAGCATGAGTCCTCGTACAAGTCGGGGAATTCTCCACGTTATCATGCACGTCAAGTTGCGATGTATCTCGCAAGTCAGACAGATGCTCGGATTCTCATGGGAAGTGCGACGCCCTCACTTGAGGCCTATTATCTAATGAATAAAGGTATTTTTAAAAAGCTGGAGTTGACTCAAAGGTTGAGCGGTGGTCAGATGCCACAGATTAAGATTATTGACATGAGCAGCCAGGAGCCTCCATTTTCTCAGAAGTTACTAGAGGAGATTAAGGCTGTCAAAGATTCCGGGGGACAGTCAGTTTTGTTTTTAAACCGAAGAGGATTTTCATATTTTTTACACTGTAAATCGTGTAATTATAAGATGGAGTGTCCAGATTGTTCTGTCTCTTTGACCTATCATAAGGAAAAAAATCGAATGCAGTGCCACTATTGTGGGTATTCTGCTGCTCCAATAACGGTTTGTCCGAATTGCAACTCTTATGATGTTGGTTATTCAGGATTTGGAACAGAATTAATAGAAGATAAGTTGCAGAAGATTTTTCCCCACTATAATATTGCCCGCGTAGATACTGATTCGGTTCGCAAAAAAGGTTATCTAAAGGAAATTCTTGATAAGTTTAAAAATCGTGAGATTGATATCCTTCTCGGCACGCAGATGGTTGCGAAGGGGCTTAATTTCCCTGGAGTTAAGCTTGTTGGGATAATTTTGGCAGATTCTAGCATGAACTTGCCGGATTTCAGGGCTGCTGAGAAGACATTCGCATTAATTACTCAAGTAGCAGGTCGAGCTGGTAGGTTTTCAAAAGATGGGCGTGTTTTGATTCAGACCTATTCTAAGGATTCAGATATCATCAAGGCTGCGGCAAAGATGGATGTTGATGAATTTTACAAAAAAGAGTTGCAGATTCGGGAGATTTTGTTTTTTCCTCCATTTTCTAGACTCTTCAGGATAGTTGTTAGATCTACCGACCAAGAATTGGCTATGCAGACTGCAGACGATATCGGGGAGTTGCTAGAAAAAAATCTTGATTCTGATGTCTCTCTTCTTGGTCCTGCTGAGGCTCCGATCCTCAAAGTAGCAAAAAATTATCGCTATCAGATCGTTCTTAGATCGCGCTCCTTTGACAAAATTTTTTGTTTAGTAACTAAAAATCTCTCCTCATATCGATTGCCAAATTCTGTTTTTCTAGAGATTGATCCAGACCCAGTATCATTGATTTGATGATTTTTTTTGCTAATCCTTTTGACCCTTTTTAAAATTTGAAGTATTATAATCTTATGAGAAGTATTACATATTATGGGGAGCCTGTATTGCGAGAGATTGCAACAAAGGTTGAGGATATAAATGAAGAGATTGTTGCTTTAATTGAAGAGATGGCAGTGTCCATGGAAGAGAACAATGGTATAGGGCTTGCTGCGCCACAAGTAGGAGTCTCTAAGACTCTTTTTATTACACATGCACCAAATGATAAGCTTAGGGTCTTTATCAATCCTGAGATTTTATCTACCTCGCCAGAGACTTGTCTCTACGAAGAGGGCTGTCTTAGCGTGCCTGGTGTTTACGGGAAGGTAAAGCGTTCGGAGAAAATTTCGATACAGGCATATGATCAGCGAGGAAAGGTCTTTAAGTTAGATGCTGATGGGATGTTAGCTCGTGTAATTCAACATGAGTATGACCATTTGAAAGGGAAGCTTTTTATTGATTATCTTCCAGAGAAAAAGGTTGCTAAGATTATTAAGAAATTACAGAACCAAAAATAAGGAGTTGCTGTGAATGTTATTTTTGCTGGAACGCCTGATATAGCAGTTCCAAGTCTTGAAGCAGCAATGAGTTGTGCAAACGTGTGCGCTGTATTGACTAATCCTGATTCCCCTGCGGGAAGAGGAAAGCGTCTAGTTGCTTCCCCGATTAAGACAAAGGCTCTAGAACGGGGAATCCCTGTGTTACAACCTGAGAAATTGGATCAGGAGTTTCGAAATCAGGTTTTAGAACTCAAGCCAGATCTGTTGATCTCATTTGCTTATGGTAAAATTTTTGGACCAAAGACTCTGTCTTGCTTTAGTTTCGGTGGGATAAATATTCATCCTTCACTCTTGCCAAAGTACCGTGGTCCAGCTCCGATAAATGCTGCAATCTTGAATATGGATGAGTATACAGGAATTTCTATTCAGAAATTAGCAGAGGAGATGGATAGTGGTGATATTCTATTGCAGAATCGAATTAGGTTGAATCATGATGAGACAACTGAGGTCTTGTCGCGTATTGTTAGCTTTATTTCTGCGGAGATGCTAGTTGAGGTATTAGAAAATTTTCAGGTATTGAGTGTTAAGGCCTATGAACAAAAGGAAGAAGATGCTAGTTATTGCCACATTCTAAAGAAGGAAGATGGATTGATAGACTGGAATCTCTCGTCAAAGGAAATTTCTGCAAAGATCAGAGCATATTTCCCATGGCCTGGTTCGTTTACATTTGTCGATTCCCAGAGGTTGAATATCTTAGCTGCTGATTTAATAGACGATTCTCAGCTTAATGAGAAATATTCTTCAGAAGAGGCTGGTAAAGTTCTTGAAATAAATAAATCACTTGGTATAATAGTAAAAACTGGAGATAGCCTTCTTGGAATCAAGCAGCTTCAATTGCATTCGAAAAAGGTGTTGGATTTCCGAAGTTTTTCAAATGGGTTTTGTTTAAAAGATAAAAAATTAGGTTAATATGGAGGCCTTTGTGAAAAAAAATATTTTTTCAAAAAAAAATAGAGATATAAATGAAAAAAAGAGCAAGAAAGAACTTACTCCTGAAGGAAAGATTTATAGAAGATTTGTCCTTGGTGGATTTGTCGTTTTATTTCTGCTTGTTTTTGTTGCTTTTATAGCATTTTTTGCTACTGTTAAGCCACTTGAGGATAAAGAAGTTCCTGATCTTGTTGGGCTAGAGTTAGAAGATGCTATGGTTCTTCTCCAAAAGTTACATCTTCATGGAGCTATTTCTTTAAGATTTACTGATGATAATGGTCAGAAAGGTCGTGTTATTGCGCAGGATAAACGGAAAGGTTCCACTGTTAAGACCTCTTCTGTTATAGGACTTACAGTTAGCCGAGGAAAGGTAGACTATATTCTTGATGATTTTAAAGGTTTGAATGTTGATGAAGTTCAAAGTGCTATTGTTTCTGCATCATATGCTGATATTGTTACAATCAAGCGACCATTGAGATATATCGAGAGTGATCTTCCGCGAGGGGTTATTATTGAACAATCGCCTGAAGAGGGTCATCCATTTAATCAGCCACTGGAATTGGAATTTTTTGTTTCAGCTGGTCAAACTGGACGATATATCTCTGTCCCAGAGTATCGAGGAAAAGATTATAAAGAGATCTTTGCTATTATGAAAGAGAAGAGTAATGATTTTAATTTTAAATTTTCATTTGCAAACTCTTCAAAGAAAGAGAAATCTGTAATAATTCAGACTCCTGAAGTTGGGAAAAAAGTCTTGCCTGGAGAGACAATTGAGCTTACTCTTTCAAGCCCTAAGAAATTAGCTAGCGATGTTGCTTACGGTGTCTTTGATATTATTGTTCCTGACTATGAGGTTGCTGTTCCTGTCTCAATCTTTGCAGAGACAGATGAGGGGACTGAGTATGAGTATATTAGCTTCTTGTCTCGTGGTGGTCTTATCTCTATTCCATATATTGAGAAGGTTGGCACAATCTTTATTGTTAAGGTAAATGGTGAGGTAAAAGATCGAGTTATGGTAAGGGTTGAATAATAAAAAAACGGCCTAGAAGTTATTCTTCTAGGCACGATTTAGGGGAGGTTTATGAAGCCCTCACTTTCGTTTCGGGTTTCTGTCTGCCTTTCGGCTGACTTACTATAAATCTAATATAATTATTTAAATAAGTCAAAATTTTTTTGATAATTTTTTATTTTATTTTTTAGAGGGATTATAATTTGAAAGAAGAAAGCTTGGATTTTAATATAGATTTTTCAAAAAACCAGGGAATGGTTCCTGTCGTAGTGCAAGATGCCCAGAGTCGTGATGTTCTTATGCTTGCTTACGCTAATCAGGAAGCATTGGATTTGACCCTCTCAAGTGGTTATGCCCACTACTATTCACGTAGTCGAAATCAGCTCTGGAAAAAGGGAGAGACTTCTGGTCATCTTCAAGAGATTGTTGAGATAAGGGTTGATTGCGATTTGGATACTCTTTTATATTTAGTGCGACAAACTGGACCAGCTTGCCACACTAATAGATTTTCCTGCTTTTATCGAAGGGTTCTTAAAGGTAAATTTGAATTTATTTAGCCACGATGCATATTCTGTGAGAATCTGCAAGGAGAATTGCCTGTTTGGGTTTGCCTAGCTTATTCCACATTGGCATTGATATCTTTATCATTCCGTTGCCACACTCGTTTTCTAGATATATGCTACCTTTCTCTGATTCAAGTTCGTTTGCTACAAAGCTGTTTACATCTGAAGTTGCATATACATCTATATCGTATTCAAGTTTCATAAGCCCTAAGTCAAATCCTTCATTTGGATGAATTACCATTCTGTTTTTTTCAAGTTTTGTGTCAACTGATACACTTAGTGGTCTTGTTTTTTGCATTGCTATATCCTCATAATTTAATCTTAAGTAATTTTTTTTTGCTTTTCAATAATTTTAACATCGTCTTTTTTTTTTCTTATTATTAACTAATTCTTTATATTTTGTTATAGTATAATGATGAAAATTGTTGAGGCCTTTTCAGATATCTCCATAGACTCTCTTATATATAATACCTCTTTGCAGGAAAATTGTGTGATTCTTGACAGTAGCTCGTACGTGAAAGGTCAGGGTGAGTTTATCTATCTCTGTGTTAGACCGGTTTACTCCTACTTTTTTAAGGATAATATCTTTTTTCAGGTTGATAGAGATGGAGAGAGAATCGATATTGGCGAGAATCTTTTTGATTACTTAAATCAATTTCTGAAAGATCACTATCGCCAGTTAGATTCTTATATCGGCTTCTGTGGAGGGCTTGCAGGATACTTCGGATATGAGCTAAAAGATCATATCTTTAAATTTAAGGATTCAAAGAAGAGTTACAGTTATCCTGATCTCTTCCTCGGGGTGTATGATACTGTTGTTGCTATTGATCTGAAGAGTGATACGAGATATATCTGTGCTAATGGGCTGTTTACAGATCAAGATATAGAGATTGAGGAGATTATCAGCCTTTTGGGTGCGGCTTCTTCGGTAGATTTAGATCATGTTAACCTTACTGAGAGTGGGTTTTTTTCTGAAAAAATTGAAGAGATTATTAATTCAGATTTTTTCTCTGATATAGATAAGTCAGAGTATTTTGAAAAAGTCCAATCTGTTAAGGCTGCGATCTATCGTGGCGATATCTATCAGGCCAATTTTACTCGTAGGTTAATCTATCGTGGTCAGGAGAATTTTGACTTGAGTCAGCTCTATCTTCTTTTGCGAAGACTCAATCCTGCCCCTTTTTCTGCATTTGTAAAGACTAAAGAGCTGACAATTCTCTGCTCATCGCCAGAGCGATTTGTTAAGGTTGTCGGCAAGCTTGCTCAGACCTCCCCGATTAAAGGAACTATCAAGAGATCTTCAGATCCTGAGGTTGATTTAGCAAATAAAAAAGCGCTTGAATCTAGCCATAAGGATAGGGCTGAGTTATTGATGATAACAGATCTTCTCCGCAATGATTTTAATCGAGTCTGTGAGCCTGGTTCTGTTGTGGTGCGCCGCCTTCTGGAATCGCAGAGCTTCAAATCTGTGCACCATCTTGTCTCCGATATTTATGGCCGTATCCCAGCTTCTCTCTCTTCAATTGATCTGTTTAGAAATTGTTTCCCAGGTGGCTCAATAACTGGTGCGCCAAAGATTAGGGCTATGGAGATAATTGAGGAGCTTGAACCAGTCTCTCGAGGGCTTTATACAGGTTCTGTTGCATACTTTGATTTTTCTGGCAATATGGATACAAATATTGTCATCAGGACAATCTTTTCTTCAGAACAGGGGCTTGCGCTACAGACTGGAGGAGGAATTGTCTTTGATTCAGAGTTGGATCAGGAGTTCGAAGAGACTATAGTCAAGGCAGCTTCTTTAGTCACACTTTTTAAAAAAGCTAATGAGATAGTTTTTTAAAATTTGAAAATATGTTAAAAATATGTATGAATAATGAAAAATGGAAGAGGATTTTTCCTGAAAAAATCTCTAAGAATATCAGATCAATTATCAAAGATGATCTAGAAGGTCCTGTAGCCTTGCAATTTCTCTGTTCTAACAAAGAGTATGAAGATAATCCACATGCTGTTGATGATGCCCTTGGTGAAGGTCTCTATCAGATGCAGGAAGGGCTTATACATTGCTACAATAATCGAGTTTTGCTTCATTTTGCTGCAGATTGTCCTGCTCGATGTAGATTTTGTTTTAGAAAAAACTCTTTTTCACAGCGAAGCAGTTATTATCTTGAGGATAATCTAGATAGCTATGTTAAATATCTTTCAGAAGATAATACTGTTACAGATATTTTAATCTCTGGTGGTGATCCTATAATTTTAGACCTTGAGCTTTTGAGAAAAAGTCTGAAGTTGATTCGTGATGCTAATCCTTGCGCAGTTATTAGGTTTTGTTCTCGGGGACCGCTGACACTTCCAGAGAAGATTACTCAAGAGTTTGTTGAAATCCTCAAAGAGAATATGCCTCTTTGGTTTGTCTTTCATGTTAATCACCCTCAGGAGCTTAACAGTGCTACTCTAGAGGCTTTAGAGAGATTGAGAGAGGGGATGATTCCTGTTGTCTCACAGAGTGTCTTGCTCAAGGGGATAAATGATGATGAGCATATTTTGGCACAGCTTTTTAATCAGCTTCTGAGGTTGGGGATAAAACCCTACTATCTGTTCCAGGCAGATGCAGTTGCTGGTACTGCTGGGTTTAGGACTGATTTGATGGATAGTCTTGAAATTTATGGAAGATTGAAAATATTAAATGGCGGACTAGCTCTTCCAGCTCTTGCTGTAGATTTACCAGGTGGGGGAGGTAAGGTTTTTTTGACAAAAGAAATTGTTTTAGAAAAACATATCGATTATTATTTAATTAAACGAGAAGATGGTGTTGTTTTTAAATATCCGTGTTAAAATATTTAAGGGTTTTGCCGATAGGTTATTATAGTTTTAAATTTAATTTAGGCAGGTTATTGCTATGAAGATGAATAAGATTTGGATATGTATTTCTTTAATCGTAGTTTTATTTAATATCTCGTGTGTTAGCTCAGATATTCACAAGATGGTTCGGGAAGGTGATAGAGAAAAATTACAGAAGCTCTATTTTAAACAAGGCGTTAGTGTTGATGAGAGAGACGAAGAGGGAAAGACTCCTCTCTATTTAGCTATCGAGCTAGGCTTTGATGATATTGCGAAGTTTCTGATTGATATCGGGGCAGATCCGAATATTCCTAATAATGAAGGGCAGACTCCTCTGTTTATTGCATCGGAAAAGAATAATCTGCAGATTGTTGAGTTATTGCTCAAGGCTGGAGCAGATATTGACTCTAAGGATAGTTATGGACGCACTGCAATGTATTATGCTGTCTATACAGAAAATTTTCGTATGATGGAAATTTTAAAAGAGAACGGCGCTGATATCTTTATTCGCGATGATCAAGGCAATAGCCCTGCATCAATTGCTATTGAAAAAGGTCGGCTGTTTGTTCCTTATTTGATTGATAAAGACAATGTTAACACTATTGGTGCAGATAATTTCACCTCGTTGAGTGCGGCTGTCATGGTGGGAGAGCCTGAGGTTGTTCGATATCTTCTTTCAATTGGGGCGAAGCCTGGTGTCGGTAAGTGTGATGGTAAGAGTGAGGTTGAATACGCCTTTTTTAAATCAGATAGTGTGAACTACGCTGAAATAGCTATAATTTTGTTAGAAAACAGGTTGCGTGCCCCATCTGCTGATTATGATTATATACAATATTATGTAGATGCTCCGAAGATTAGCGGATTTTACAGTCGTGGAGGCTTTCCTCTGCACAATGCAGCGGCTCGAGGCCACAAAGGCTTTGTGGAGTATTTTCTACAAGAGAAATTTGATCAGAATATTTTTAACGAGAATGGGTTAAATGCATTGAATTTGTCTATTAAGAATAAGCAATTTGCGGTTGCAGATATTTTGATTAGAAAAGGAGCAAAGATTAATTCACGAACTCCTGATGGCGACACTGCCTTGACTTTGTTGTTAAAGGTTGACAAAGAGGAAAAGCTTGCGAATTTAATTTTAGATTCAAAGGCAAGTATAGATGTAAGGAATAATCTTGGAGAGTCTCCTCTTTTTCTTGCTATTGCAAATAATTACTCACAAGAATTTATAAAAAAAATCATTGAGATGAAGGCTGATATAAGTATTCGCAATAATGATGGTGTAACAGCCCTGCACAAAGCTATAGAGATGAATCTTCGAGAAATAACAGAGATTCTAGTCAAGAAGAGTTCGAATATCCACGCACGAGACAATGTAGGTAGGACTCCTTATAAGATGGCTTTGGAAAAGGGATTTGAATTTTTGACCTGGTTTACTGAGGTTGTTGATGTAAACAGTCGTGATGATAATGGTAATTCCTTGGTTCATGTTGCAATTTCAAATGATGCTGATGCTGATGTTGTTAAATTGCTTCTTGTCAGGGGAGCAAAGCTGGATCAGAAGAATATTGATGGTGATACTGCCTTCCATCTAGCACTTCGTAAAGAAAATGAATCTGTCTCTAGGCTTCTGTTAGAGTCTGATGCCAATCTATTTTTGCAGAATCGCCGAGGCGAGACTCCTATGGTATTGGCTTTGCGTAGCAAGTGGAATAATGCTCAGTGGCTTTTGACTGATAAATTCTTGAAGGCAAAGGATTACTCCGGGAATACTCCGCTTCACAGCGCAATTGACTGGGGGCTTTCTGTTCCAGCAACATCGTTGATTAAGCTTGGGGCAAATATAAATGAGCAAAATAATTTTGGTCAAACTCCACTACACATTGCAATCTTAAAGAGTCGAATTGATTTAGTTAAGTTGCTTTTTGATAATGATGTTGATACTTCTGTGAGAGATTCTGCTGGAAATACAGCTTATCACTATATTGTTTATAATAATTCTTTAGATCTTCTTCCATATTTCGAGAATAGAGGAATCGAGCTAGATACTGCTAATATTTATGGAAAGACTCCTTTGTATGAGGCCTTTGTTCACAATGCTAATCAGATTGCTGAGAAATTAATTGAGCAGGGTGCAAAGATTGATATTCGTGATAACTGGGGTAAGACCCCATTTCATGCAGCAGCAGAGAGTGGTAATACCTCTGGGTGTATGATTTTAATAAAAAACAAGGCTTCTTTTTCAGAGCGAGATAATAGTGGAAATACTCCGTTGCATTATGCGGTTCTCAACAACAAGAAGCAGACTGCAGATTATCTGAAGAGATTAGGCGCAGATGTCTATGCTAGTAATAAGTCAAATCAGACCCCAGTTGATATTGTTCTCGAGAACAAAGAGAAGGCAGATTGGTTTATTGATTCAGCATATATTAATTTACCAGACAACAATGGCCGAACTCCGCTGCATATTGCTCTTGAAAATAAGGCATCTATGGAAATTATTCGCTTATTAGTAGAAAAAAAGAATGCAAATCTTAATAGCAAGGATATGTCAGGAGAAATTCCTCTTCATTATGCGATGAAGACAGAGAATTATGATGCTGCAAAATTCCTGCTTTCCAAGAATTCTAACATATTCTATTTGAATAAGGATGGAATGTCTCCGCTCTACATGGCGATGGAAAAGGGGACAAAGGTTCTTGATTGGTTTATAACTGCTGAGAATTTGAATTCAACAGATAACCAAGGCAACACTCCTTTGCACCTAGCAGCAATCAGAAAAGATGTGAGATTGTATGACTATTTTTCTTCAAGAGGTGCTGACGAGACCTTGAAAAATAGGGATGGTTATACTGCCGAGCAGTTATTAAAGATGTAATTCTATGGGGAGTTCCGAGAGGTTTTCTTAGAACTCCCTATGAGGTATTTCATAATTCATGAAAAAAAGTTTGATACTTAAAATTTTAATTTTATGCTGTCTTGTTGCTTGTTCTAGGAGTTTCGATGTCAAAGGACTCCGTGTTATGGTCAACGATGGCAACCAGCTAATCCTGACCTGGGATAATCCGACACATGAGTCTTGCCCAGTATATATCAGGCAGAGTTTCTCCGAGTATGAGAGCTTCTCAAATTTTAACGATGACTCTTTTTCTTATTGGAAAAAAGTTTATCCGTCTTTAGTTGAGGATTTTTCATATCTAGCATATCATGATATTGAGCCAGGTAGAATCCTTCAGTATAAGATTGGCCGAAGAGGAGAGATCTTCTCAATAAAAATTCCATTCAAATCTGATCGAGTTAATTCCATAAATATCCTTACCTCTTGCGTTTCTGCTGGCGCGAAGAGGTGTAATCAATCAAGCCTGTTTAATTTTTTTCTACAAGATATCAATAAATTTAGCTGTGGGAAAAAATGCAGCCCATCTAAGATGTTTTATTCGACTAAGGGGAGAATCTTCTGCGAATGTCATGATAACTCGAGTGCTGTTATTGAGACAAGTAATTACCTGATTCTTGATGAGTTTGTTTTTTCTTTTGTTGATAAATTTGAACAACTCTCTGATAGTGTTAGCAGGTTTGCATTAGCAGATTCTGTTCAAGTTTTAGTCACAACTAGACAGATTGCTGAGGCTCTTCAACAATCTCAGAATCATGAAATCTTAAAATTCTTCTCGTTGGTAATCTTTTCTGATGCCAAGGAATTTTATACTAGAAAAATAGGTAAGACAAATATCTTGAATATAGGTAATCATAATGCAAATCTTGAATTTAACAGATATCTAGCTTTTTTAAAGATTAAAGATGGGGGTGAGGAGATTTTTTTTCTGTCAGCTCCTGATGGCTTTGATTGTCAGGCAATTAGAGGAAATTGTAAAGAGCTAGATTTGTCCAATCCTGTTGTACGAGAATATTTGAAAAATCTTGAACATTCATTGATTTTTTTATTTTTGAAACCTGATATGGCCTATAATTTGTTAGCAAAGCTAGGTGCTGATAGCTATTTCAGTTCTCGATTTCATGATTTAGAGAAGTACAAGGAAAGAGAATTTCTTCCCTATATCAAATTTTTAGAGGTTATGAGAAAATATAAGAGTTTTGTTGATGTAGATCTATTTTATGAAGAAATATCAGAGGCTTTGCCTTTAGTCGCAAATTCAAATTCAGGCGAGGCAATGGTCTATTGGGCTTTTGCTCTACTTGTGAGAGAGCAATCGATCTCTTTAGGAATTGAATTAGTAGAGAGTTATGTTTCTTTGATTCGCAATGATCTATCTATCTCAAATTTCTACTTTACTATTGGTAATGCATTATTTGAGGTTCAAAACTATAAAAAAGCTGTTATCTACTACTCTTTAGCATCTGAGAAGAATCCTAGTAGCCTTATTGTCAAAAAGTCACTTGAACAGGCAAAAATTCAAAAATATAGGAATTTCCATTTTTCTCTTTTCTGGATTATTGGTTTTCTTTATGGCCTTCCATTTCTTTATAAAATAAGAGGTGAATATTTCACAAAGCGAAGATTGAGAATCTATTCTTATCTAAGTGTAGTTTTTTTTATCTTTTCATGGTTTGTTGGACTAGCATTGTTTGATTTAGATCATAAGATTCTGCAAGTGATTTTTTTCCCATTTTTATTCTCAATCCTCGTCGTCTATGTTGTTTCAACGACAAAGTTTTACTATGATATATCGTTAAATAAGATATTTTCTGGCAAATTTCTATCACTCTCTTTTGGAGTCTTTGTCTTTGTTTGTCTTGTGTATTGTCTGTTCTTTCTATTTGATCGAGACCTTCTCGTCTACTTGGGTATGTAGCTATACCCAAACTTGTAGACTTAGAAAGATGAATAGCGTTGTTGCTATAAAGTTATTCAGCAACATCTTCTTGCTAGAGTATAATTGAATAAGGTTATTTAGGTAAAAAATCAATATTATGCCACTGCAGATTAAGCTATTCTCGAATAATTGACCTTTTTTTGCTTGAAAAATTAAACTCGCTACAAGTATTGCAATGTAAGGAAGTGCTGTGACAATTCCTCGAAGCATCTTCGGAAGTGTCAGACTGTGCCTGTTAATCACAAAGATTGTGATAGTCATTGTTGGTGCTAGCATTATCAGGGATAGTAATTCTTTGTTTACTTTTGGAATTTGAAAGAAGGCTAGTCTTGCTATGAGAATAATGAAAAAGCAACTTACTATCGATATTATTGCTGAATAGTCCTTATCATCTTTTCCCCTTATAAAAATAAGGATATTTCGTGTAGGGAATTTCTTGTCTAGTATTATGTTTGTAGTAAAAAGAAGAAGAAAGGTTGTTCCAGCAAAGATAACTAGAAAATTAGTAAAGCTGTAGCTAAAAAGAGCTGCTAATATTGTCGCTATAATTACTGCTCCTGAATTCCACGCTATGTTTAATCCTCTTTTCTTTATCACAGGGAAAAACTCCTGCGCTTCGGGATTCATATTTGAAGAAAAAATTAATACCAAAAATAGGGTTGTTATAAAAAATCCGAAGGCTAGAACAAGCAGGGTAATGTATAGGAATGAGTGTAGATCGTGCTTTACAGGAGTCTCTTCTAGAAAGCTTGTTATCTCGCGAGTTACTGCAGGGCTTAATCCTGCAAAAGGTTGAGGATTAATCCTCAGGCTTCGGACACTACCACTCTCTACTTCATGAGTTGTTATAATTGCATCTGGCTTATCTTCTCTCTCTAATATAGAAAGAATTGCCTCTTTTCCATCTTTCCCAAATGCTATGACAGCAGCAAAGCTCTGTTCCTCCGCATATTGATCACTCTGTTGCCTTGTTAGATCAAAGGCTCTCTTTGCAAATAGCCAGTAATCTAATTCGTCATTAGAGACTGGTCGCTGAAAGACTATTGAAGAGTAACCTCTCTGTGCAAGTCTTGAAGTGAGAAGTGTATATAATTTGGGGGTTGTTCCCTCTGCAGGAATAATTAATACACTCTTGTTTGACTCAAGGAGGCGGGCTTCTGATGCGTATTTGATATTATTCCCAGCATCAAATACCCCTCTCATCTGCGGTGCTGGGTATTTCTGTACTAATCCTGCTAGAAAAACACAAACAACTGCCAAGGCAGTTGTTGATAAAAGAATATTTTTAGTTGTCTTTGTTAGGTTCATTTATTTATTGATTATTTGAACAGCTTTTGCTATTACAGTTACTCTGATAATGGTTCTATTCTTTTCTACGATAACCTCTTTAGTGGTTCGTGGCATCCATAGTGCATCTGCTTGAATTTCATTTGCTTTTTCGATTAACTCGTAGTTAGCATTTAATTTCGCAATTGTCTCTGGATTCTCAAGCCTCCATTTAGGGTTTGTTACATAGTTCAATATGTTGACAAGACCAAGTGAATCATTGAGTACGCCATACTTCCCAGTGTCTCCAGAAATTCCATCTTTTGAATATGTAATCTCAGCAGAGCCTCTCAAGGTCTCTAAAATTTTATAATCATCTGATGATAACTCTTCTAATTTAACAGTTGGGAACAAATCTATTCCGTTTTGCATGTATGTCTCTGCCATTGTCTTACAAGAAAACATAGATAACGAAATAATAATAGAAAATAGTAATATTGATTTTTTCATAAAGCCTCCTACAACACTATTAAGTATACTTTTTATTCTTAAATTTTTCAATTTAAAATTATAATCTTTAGAAAAAAAACAGATATTTATAGGTGTTTAATAAATTTAAAAATGTTGATATAATCTATTAGGAGTTTTTATGAAAAAAATTAGCTTGTGTTTATTTTTATTGACAATGATTTTCGGATGTAAAAAAGATGAGACTGAGATCTTCTTAGTTGATATAACTGAGAAGGATTTTGTGGAGAATGTCTTTGATTTTAATGATAGTCAGGACGTTGTTTTAGAAAGACCCATATTTGTCTATTTGTATAGCGATGCCTCTCCATCATGCTCTGTAGCCTTACCAGCTGTTGAGAAAGTAGCTGAGAAGTTTCATAAAAAAGTTGATTTCTACAAGATAAATGTAATCTTTACAAATAAATTTCTTGAAAATTTTGATATTCATGTAGCGCCCTCATATCTTTTTATTAAAGGAAATTCTTCTGATGCAGCTGTTCGCAAAGAGTTTGGTGTTATTGATTCTGATATTCTTAAGGAATTCATTGTTCAGGAGTTTGATCTTTGAAGTCTAAAAAATTCCTTTACATCTTGATTGCTATTTTTGCATGTGTGTTGTGGTCTACTGCTTTTCCAGCTGTTAAAATCGGGCTTTCGGAAGGGCATAATCGCTACTTCTTTGCTGGGACTAGATTCTTTTTTTCTGGATTTCTTGTAATGCTCTTTTTTATTCGCTTTTCTTGGAGTCGTATAAAATTTTATCTTTCCGAGGTTCGAAAGAATTTTTTATTTTTTGCCTTTATTGGAGTTCTTCAGACATTTGTCATGTATGCTCTTTACTACACAGCACTCGATTATATTGACGCTTCTATCTCATCTATAATAATGGGTACCTCGCCCCTGTGGGCAGCTTTTACTGCTCACCTTTTGACTAGAGACGATAAGATTACCTTTCATAGTGTTGTTGCTATTCTGTTAGCTTGTTCAGGAATTGTTGTTATTGGTTATGGTCAAGGGGTGAAGGGTAGCTTTGGATTAATTGAAATCATCGGGACTTTTTTATTTATTACATCTATGACTGTCTCTGCAATCAGCAATGTCTTTACAAAGAAAAAACCATCTGTTAATTCTTTTGTTCTTAACTCATTTCAGCTTATGTTTGGCGGAATCTTGCTGGTCTCCCTCTCATTTGCTGTCGAGTCTCCACTTGAATCTAGTTTTACCTTGAGTTATTGGATTGTCTTTGTCTGGTTAAGCCTTGTCTCAGCAATCTCTTTTTCAATTTGGTTCTATCTTTTGCAAAAGCCTGAGATTAAGGTCTCTGAGTTGAATTTCTGGAAGTTTTTGATTCCAGTGCTCGGTCCTATCCTCAGTTGGATGCTTGTAGACGGGGATGAATATGCAACAACTACCTTGGTTGGTATGATTATAGTTGCTATTGCAATTATCTATTATTATAGACCTATTTCACATATCAAGGCAAAAAGCTTGTAGACTTTATTGACAGTAATATCCATAAATGGTATTTTTAATTGTTTAATTTGATTTTTTAAGGAAGGATTCATGGATTTTTTTAAAGAAATAGAGAAGCAAGCTAGGGAGAAGAACTCCTTATTGTGTGTTGGTCTAGATCCTCGGGTAGATATTTCGACAGATGAAGGTATCGAAGAGTCTATTTTCGAGTTTAACAAGAAGATTATTGATGCAACAGAGCATGTCACTGTTTGTTACAAGCCAAATATTGCTTTTTACGAGTCATATGGGATTGATGGTCACAATGCTCTAGTTAGAACAATAGAGTATCTCAAGGGAAAGGTTCCAGTTCTTCTTGATGCTAAGCGAAATGATATTGGCGCTACTGCTGAGGCCTATGCAAAGGCTGCTTTTGATATACTTGATGCTGATGCTATTACTTTAAGTCCTTATATGGGAAAAAGCTCTGCTGATCCTTTTTTTGATTACGAAGGAAAAGGTTACTTCTTCCTGTGTCGAACAAGTAATGAAGGGGCTGGTGAGATTCAAGAGTTAGAAGTTAATTCTAGGCCTCTGTTTATTGAGATGGCAAATCAGATAACAAAGTGGAACAAAGATATCGGTCTGGTTGTTGCTGGAAATGATATTCCAGCTTTGAAAGCTGTTAGAAGTGAGTTGAGCGAAGTGTGGATGCTCTCTCCTGGAATTGGCGCTCAGGGTGGAACCATGTATGAGGCTATCGAGGCTGGTCTTAGGGCTGATGGATTAGGTATTCTCCCAGTTGTGGCTAGAGCAATATCCGGAGCTAAAGATCCTAAGGCTGCGGCTGAGCAATTTTGTGCTGAGTTGAATCAGGCTAGAGAGAAGGTTCTTTCAAACAAGGTTAACACATCAGAAGATAGATTGAAGCAGGATCTACTCAAGGGTTTGATTGATACAGAGTGTTTCCGGCTTGGAGAATTTGTCTTAAAGAGTGGAATAAAATCTCCATTTTACGTTGATTTACGAAAGACTTCTGCTGATCCAAAGTTGATGAAAATTGTCGGGAAGGCCTATGCAAGATTAATGGAAGGGCTTGAAGGTGTCTCTGTTGCGGGAATCCCTGTAGCTGCAATATCTCTAGCTACGGTTGCAAGTCTAGAGACTGGTCTTCCGATGATTTATCCACGAATGAATGCTAAGTCACATGGAACAGGAAATATGATCGAGGGTAAATTCGCTGCTGGCGATAGAGTTATTCTCCTCGATGATCTGATTACCACTGGCAAGAGCAAGATTGAAGCGGTTGAAATACTCCGTGGTGCAGGCCTCATTGTCGAGGATCTTGTTGTGCTTCTTGAACGAGGTGCTCAGGGTCGAAAAGATATGGAGGCTGCAGGTATCAGGCTGCACTCGTTTGCGAAGGTCGAAGAACTTTTTGATAGATGTCTTGAGTTATCTATTGTTGATAAGGAAGAGTATTCTAGATTGGTGGAGTTTGCTGCTAATTAGTATTAACTAAAAAGATAAAAAAATCCTTTTGCAATCTGCAAAAGGATTTTTTTTATATTAGAAGTTTATTACAAAATCTTGTGCTTGATCTGATTTGTATTTATTATCTTTAATTGTTGCAATCCACTGTTTGTCTTTTAGTATATAAATTTCAGCAATCTTTTTGCCACTGAAGATATCAAAGATTGTGATACTTCCATTGCCATTTGTCGATAGTATGAAATTAGTGTGAAGAGATATCTTTAGTGAATTTTCGCTGATATTTTCAACCGGAGTGAAGCCCATCCATTTTAGAATTTTAATTGTTCCATCGCCAATATTTGTGTAAAGATAATAATTTTCTGTATCAATCTCAATTCTAGCACTATTATCCTCTCCATCAGCAACAAATATTGCTCTAGGAGTTGTCCAATCCTCTGAGTTTATTGCCTTTATCACAGTTCTTGTTTGATTATCAACATTTTCAAGTCCTAGAGTGTATATCGTATCTGTGTTAGGGTTGTAAGCAAACTGATATGTTACCTGTTCATTAGTGTCGACCTGGATAGACTCTCCTGAACCAGTATTTATCATAAGAATAGTAGAGTTTGAATCACCAACACGGTTATAGCCGAGGTAAAGATTCCCTGAATTTGTTAAGATCGCATCCCTGATATTTGTGGCTCTGTAATCAAAATAGATTGAGAAATCTGACAGGTTGACAAGTTGAATATAATTAGATCTAAGATATTGTATAATAAACCCATTTTGAACTTTGAAGAATTCGATACCACCTTCAGCCTTATAGACTTTTTTGAAGCTCTTTTCTGCGGGGGAGTATTTTGTAACAATCCCAGAAGATTTGTCATAAAGAAAAAGCAAATCTTTAGTTGCGTACAATAGAGGTGTTGTCATCATTTCAAGTTCAACAATCTTTGGAGAGGTGAAATTTTCTGAATTTTCAAATATATATAGAGTTTTTCCAGATGTTACGAAGAATGACATGTCAAAATATGTGCTAGACGAGATACTCTGTAGGTTTGCCATCTCAGTGCTTATTACATCTGAAAAATTATCTACAACAGTGATGTTTCCATCAGCGCCACCAGCGTAAATTTTGTTCTG
>JAFGXN010000113.1 GCA_016936615.1 Spirochaetales bacterium
ATATTATGTCTATAAGTTTGTCGTTTTTGGAGAGTTCTTTAGTGATGGTTCTGAAATGGAAGAACTTTTTGGACTTTATAGCGAAATTATATTATTGGGAGAGTCTGTATGAGAAAAAATATTGTGTTTTTAGTTTTTATAGCTTTTGCTATGGTTGGGTGTGAGAAAAAAGAGAAGGCTTCTGCGGTTGAGAATAAGACTGTTGTTGAGCAAAAGGTCGTAGAGGTTAAGACTGAGCCTGCTAAGATTAAGTATGATATTTATTTTATTGAATTAGGATCTAAGAATTGTGCACCTTGTCAGGCAATGGTTCCTGTTATGGAGAAGGTCAAAGAGAATTTTGAAGGTCTTGTAAGGGTTGTATTCTACGATGTCTGGCTGCAGAGTCAGAAAAAGTATGCAGAGAAGTATAAAATCAAGATCATTCCAACTCAGGTATTCTTAGATAGCGAAGGAAATGAGTTTTTTCGGCATGAGGGGTTTTTTGCATATGAGGAGATTGAGAAGCTTCTTAATGAGAAATTAAACAGCTAGTTCAGATTAGCAGGGGGGTAGTATGAGTGATAAAAAGAGTGGAATTAGTTTTTTTGAAAAATATTTGACTATCTGGGTCTTGTTGTGCATGGGTGCTGGCATCATGATTGGTCAGTTTCTGCCTCAGATTCCTGAGTTCCTGTCAAAATTAGAGATTAGTAATATTTCGATTCCTATCGCTGTGCTTATCTGGCTTATGATCTTCCCTATGATGATGAAGGTCGATTTCGAGAGTGTTAAGGATGTCGGTAAGAATCCTAAGGGGCTGTTTCTAACATGGGTTGTGAATTGGCTGATTAAGCCTTTTACTATGTTTGGGATTGCCTGGGTGTTTTTCTATGTGATTTTCAAAAATATTCTGCCTGAGGATCTTGCTCGTGATTATCTCTCCGGCGCGGTTCTGCTTGGTGCTGCCCCTTGTACTGCGATGGTCTTTGTCTGGAGTCACTTGACAAAGGGGAATCCAGCCTACACTGTCGTGCAGGTTGCGACAAATGACTTGATAATTCTTGTTGCATTTACTCCAATTGTCGCACTGTTGCTTGGTGTGGCTGGTGTCTCTATTCCGTGGGGGACATTGATTCTGTCAGTCGTCTTCTTTGTTGTGATCCCATTGGCTGCCGGTGTATCGACTCGCCATCTTGTCTGCAAGAAAAAAGGTCTTGAATATTTCGAGAAATCTTTTATTCCAAAGTTTAACGATGTAACGATTGTCGGGCTTTTGCTTACCTTGACGTTGATATTCTCATTTCAGGGTGATGTCATAGTCAAAAACCCACTGCATATTCTACTGATTTCTGTTCCGCTGATATTGCAGACTTTTCTGATTTTTTTCATAGCATATCTTGGGGCAAAGTTACTCAAACTTCCGCACAATGTTGCTGCACCAGCAGGAATGATTGGCGCGTCGAACTTCTTCGAGCTCTCAGTCGCAGTGGCTGTAGCACTCTTTGGAGCGCAAAGTCCAGTCGCACTGGCAACAATTGTCGGAGTCTTAGTTGAGGTTCCGGTTATGCTTGTGCTGGTGAAGATTGCAAATAAGAGCCGTGGGTGGTTTGAGTAGGAATTTATTTTCCTTATATCAATAATAGCTGTTCTTGACATTTTTACATTTGAAATATAAATTAGTAAAGTAATTGTAAATTAAAATTGGAGAGTGATTTATGAGGCGTGAGATTGATGATAATCATGAAGGGAAGAAAAATTTTTTAAGAGTTGCAGGTATTCTAATCCTGCTGGTTGGGATAGGCTTCATGGCTGTTGGGACTATTGATTTTTTTATGGAAGCGGGGAGTAATAAATATTTCTGGTGTAATTTTGTTGGTATGCCTCTGCTTTTTATTGGTATCACTATGCTTTCTGCTGGTTTTAGTGGGGCTCTAGCCAGGTATTCTGCTGCTGAAACTGCTCCAGTTGCTCGTGATACCTTCAATTACATGGCAGAAGGGACAAAAGAGGGTGTTGAAACATTGGCGAGGAGTATTCATTCTGGTTTGTCTGGTGGGGTTTCATCTGTTGTCTGTGGAAACTGTAATACGAAGAACGATGGCAATGCTAAGTTCTGCGATAATTGCGGTGATAAATTGACGACTGTTGTGACTTGCAGTTTCTGTGGTGATGTTAATTCTCCTGATGCAAAATTCTGCAAGAATTGTGGGAAAAGGTTTTAGGTTTAGAGCTGATTGTTTTTCTATTTTTTTGTGTGTGTGATGCTTTAGCACTATTTTTGCAAATAGTGCTTTAATTATTTTAGTCCACAAATCAATTTTAATTATTGATTAGTCTAGCCAGATTTGCGTTCTATTCCTTTGGTGCCTTCTCCTTGATTAGCTGCTGGAGTTCATCTTCAGAGAGTCTGATCTTTTTCTTATGTACGAACAAATTAGATTCATAGTAGATATAATTGTTTTGCGCATCAATATAGGCCCATCTTGTGTAGGGTAGATCTAGGTAGACTCTTTTGTCTGTTAATTTTATTAGTTTTCCAGGTTTAAATTGATCTCCTACCACAGCAAAATCCAACTCCTTGTCGATTGCCACTGAGGTAAATGTGTATTTTTCATCGGGAGAATCTAAATTGATAAGTGTATACTCTTTTCCCCAACCATTTGGTTTGAAGAGAATTTGCGATGATTCCTTGTTTGTCTCGAATGAGTTCACAGCTTCGACACCAATTTTGTTTAGAATAGAGCGATCGCTTAGTGAAATTTTGTAGAGAAATAAGTTCTCAAATATCCACAGGTCATCTCCATTCAAGGAGAGGATTTGAGCTGTTGCTGATGCTTTTTGATCGCCAATCTTGATTGCTGGGAGAAGCTTTTCTTCCATTATGTCATACAATTTAGGACCATCTGAGTCGACGAAGCAGATAAACTTATCATCGTCGCTGAATTTTGCGTTATAAATCATCTGCCAAGAGCCTTCGGGAAATGGCTTGATCTTTTTTACTAATTTTCCTGTCTCAAAATTATATAGATCTATGTAATTAGTTCCAGCAACTCCAAAGAGCTCTCCTGCTGTGCTGAAAAAACATTTATCTTTGTCTAATTGGGCTTCGTTGTCGATAGCAACCTCTACATATTTGGGCGAATTCTCTTTCCAGTGATAAAAATAGTAGCTATTTTCTTTTTTTAGAAAAATAACAGCCTTTTGACTATGGAATACTGGTTCTGAGAAATACTCAACTGGCAACTCATCGATTAATTTCCCATCATAATTTGAGAAAATTTTAATTTTTTTCCCCATAATATACTCTTTGAACTCTCTTGTCTTTTTTTCATTGCTGAAATATGGAGCCTCAGGGTATATGAAGTTCCATCCAGCGCCGTGGTTGATCACTTTTTTTAAATTTATCGATGATTGATAATCAAAATCATGGGTTACAGTGAAGGCAGCAAGATTTTCTGAGATTGGAATAATTGTGTACTCTTTTTTCTCATCTGAAAATACAAAAAGAGTATCATCTTCGCCATAAAAATCGTCAGCTCTTGCTATTTTCCTCTCTCCTATAAATTGGGAGATATCAAGACTTGATTTCTCATCAAGATTGTAATTTTTGTATATTCGTAGCTTTCCATTTTCATCGCTTGTTACAAAGAAATTCCCATCTTCATCATATGTTATCGATGTGCAAGCAGCAATCTTAAATTTCACCTGATTTGTCTTCCCGTAGCTTACGGCGTATGAATTACCTTTAATTGTCTTGCTGTAATCTGGTGATAGTTGAATATTATTCTTAGGAAAAAATTTTGATAAACTGTATGTAAGTATTGAGCTTTCACCTTTTGATGGTGCAATCTCTTTGATTAATGCCTGGTTTTCAGCTTCAGTTAAGGGCTTCGAGTTATCTCCTGCTATAAATTCACTGCCAGAGATCTCGTAGAGGCTATTCTCTTTCTTGAAAATTTTAACAAAGGTCTTGAAGCTGGTTGTTAGTTTGTATACGCAGAAGAGTCCTGTCTCTTGGCTGTGTCCGTAGTGGTAGTTAATTGAAGTTTTGTATCCTGATTTGTCTATCTCCTTTACTTTTTCTCCAGTTGCAAGCGAGTAGGCAAGATCTTTCTCATTATTGACCCTTTTTATAAGCAATAAATTTTCAGATTCGATAATTTCTATGTTAGCCCCAGAAATATATGTTGTAGAATCTTGAAGAATTTCGATTTTTATGTCACTTAGGAGATCCATCACTATGTATTTTTGAACCATGCTAGTAAAATCATCTGAAAAAGTGATTGATGGGTATCCAATGTAGCGAGTAAATGTCTCTTTGAGTGGAATTTTTTCTACTGCCACAACTGCATTCTTTATAGAAATCGTCTTTGTTATTTTGTTGTTTGAACCATCTAAGAGTTCAAGCAAGAGTGCTTGTTTTCCGTTTTCTGTGGTTGAACTTTCTAACAGGAGGTTGTTGTTATCTCTTACCCAGGAGAATGCTGTGAGATTTGGTAGCTCTTTTTCCCATATCTTAGTTAGTTCTGGGAATGTAAATGCCTGCATTATCTTACTGCTTTTGCTGTAGGAAATTAGAATATTTGCATTTTGATTTAATTTAATATCGAGTGCCTCTTGCCCGATTGAGATCTCTTTATATAGAAAATTCCGCTCTAGGGCTTTCCGTAATAAAATATCTGCATTCATGGAATCTATCCCAAGCTCTGCGCAGAATTTCTTCGCCTTTAAGGCCTTTGCCACTGCGAGATGAAACTCTTCCTGCAAGAACAACTCCTCTCCCTCTAGTGTCAGTGCGTTTGACTCTTGAACCATCGCAAGTCGCTTTGCTTCTTTTGATTCTTCATACTTGTTGTATGCAAAAAACCCCATCCCGGAAAAGAGTGAGATCGCCGCAACTGATAGTGCAATAGCTATTCTTCTGCTTCGGCGTTTTGCCCGTTTATGTCTTTTGTAAAGATCGTCAAATCCAATCTGCGTTAGACCAGCAAGAACTTTCAGGAATCCTCGCTCTTTGCCGTCTGCGGTTTTTCTCAAATCTCCTGCGATTGGTTCTTCCGGATATTGTAGAGCTGGCGGAAAACACTCTTGGTCTGGGTTCCCATTCGTTGTGGCGTTAGGTTCGCCATCCAGTATTAACGCAAGAATCCGATCTGTGCGACCCATTTTCTTAAAGGTTTCTATCTCCTTGTTGACCCACTCAGATTTTGCTGAATTCTTGGAACACAGGACAATCAAAAATCTTGATTCCTCTAGTGCCTTGCTAATTGAGTCACCAAGTTTAGCTGAGCTTGATAATTCATCTCTGTCACGGAATACAGGTCTTAATCTTTTTTCAAGTGTTGATCCATCAAATACCTCAGTTCCTCTGAACTCCTTTGGTATCGAGTAATTTTCTAGCTGCTTGTGCAACCTTTTTCCCATTGCATTGTCTTTTGATGAGTAAGATATAAATGCCCAATATTTGAATTTGCTCTCTTTTTCCATTTTAACTCCTATAAATTTTATCGTTTATAATTTAACCTTCAGGATTTTCTATCTTGATAAATTTCTGCTTTTTTAACACATAGTCTAGAATCCACCTTAGATCTTCAAATGTATTCTCGTCTTTTGATATATCTTCTTTTGTGAGTTGTTCAAACGGTCGAATATCTTGATGAATCCTGAGTATGTTCTTAAAGTAATTTTTTTCATTTTTATCTTGGGGGAAAATTCCAGGAATAAAGCCGAGAAGTATCTTCTCAGTGTTCCATCTTTGATGTTCTAGCCTTGCAAAAATTGATTTTTCTTGCCTTGTAAATCCTGGTATTTCTACTGAGATTGCATCTTCTTTATCAGAAAAATCATAGCCAAGCAGATTTAATTTTACCCTCAGGTGTCTTGCTGCTCGTCTATTATAGTCTTTCTCTAAGTCATTTAACTGATTCCAGGCAACAGCTCCATAGCGTGAAGCATATGAGTCGTGAATAGCCTGAGCAATGCTGTCAATTACCTCTCTGTTCTCAATAATATGGTCAAGACTTATAAAATCCTCAGGAGAGTAGACCTGAAAATCAAGATCAAGATATTCCTTGTCAAACGATTTAAATGTTTCTTTATTTGGATAGTTTTCAGGCAAAAAGAATTTAATTGGAAGAGTTGCTGAATTCTTGTTAATTACTCCCCATCGTCTCCACAATCTAGCACTAGATGGGATAGCCCACGGTTCAGACGGGAAGCTGAGAACCATATCCGGGGGGATATCCAGAAACCCGTTTATGTTCTTCTCACAGAAGTGTAAATTATCTTGAATATCTTTTCTTAAAAAGTGAGAAATCTCAGCAGCTCGCAATACTCCAGGATATTGGTTGAAAAAATCATCGAGCTCTGCAGAATTATCAATGATTATTGTAAGCTTTAGCTTCTTGAAGGATGGGTAGTGGTAGAGATGAATTGCTTCGAGAAGAAACCATGGACAAAATTGGTTGAAGCCATCGATTACTATATGGACAGGTTCTTTTGATAGCTTGCTAGTAGAGATAAAATGGTGTGGCGCAAATTTTTCAACTGCGACAGCTGCCGCCATGCTACTTATTTGGAAACTGTGAGCATCAAAAACTTTATCTGAGAGCCACCTTTTTGATTCTGCACATATCTCACGCTGTGCTTGAGTCTCAAGTGCATAATTTATCTCTAGCGGTCTCTTTCTCGATTTAAGGAATGGGTGCAGTAGGGTTTTTATCTCATCAAGACTATCAGCATATTGTGTTCCTAATATTAGGTTACTAGCATGCCTGATCCCCAAGTTATTCCAATCCTTTGGATTTTCTAAATCTCCATAGATAATAGTTATTTTTGAGTCATTGAAAGTAAGTTGCTGATGTTCAAATTCTGACGAAAGAAAGATTACTTTCCGGTTGGGGACAGACTTCCCTTTGTTTATTAAATCGTAGCAGAAATCAGGGCTGCCTGCAATAATAATATGATTTCTTGAAAAAAGGTTGAGAAAAAGACCGAAAAACCTACTTCGTATATATCTTATAATGCTAAAAAGAATTGAACTGGCAATGCTCATCGGTGCTAATATGACTGCAACCTTGAGCCCGAGCGGAATCTCATGCGTATCAAGATCTGCTCCGAAGATATATGTCTGTATTGTCTTGTAGAAAGCAGACCAGATCGCAGTAGCTATAGGTTGGATCTTATCATATTCAATCCAGCTAAAGAAGGCCAAAAGCCCAGATGCAAGGACTAGCATGTTCAAAAATAATTGAATCTTTTTGTTTTTATTCATTTCTTACCTTTGTAAATAGATATCAGTTTGTTAAATTCAGTAGAAATCTATCGTAATTTTATAAATATTCAAATCTATTATAGTAACTTTCCTTCCCCCTTGTCTATTACTTTATTCTGATAGCGAACTAAAAAGCCCTGATTGCTCTTGTTCTAAGTCCTGCGGTTGCTTTCCCCGCGGAGTTCGGGTTTCCATCTGAGAAAATAAAAGTTTTAGCAAAATTAGCACTATTCTCGGAAGATGACCAGTAGGTATCATCGCTAAAGCCTCCCACCCTGTTACTTCCGTAATCTGGATTATCCTGTGCACTTCCGTCCCATCTTCTGCTGTGAAGAATCCAACACATTTGATCCAGTTCGTCGACTGAAGGAAGGAACCAATCAGAGTATCCACCGGATATTAACGAATCGCAAAGTTGTGCTGCTCTATCAGAATCTGCTGGGTCTTCATTTAATTTATCGACGATGACGGTTGTATTTGCAGAACCAGTTCCTATTCCAGTACCAGTTCCTCCCACTTCTGTGCCATTTTTGCCCCACCACTTGCTGTCCCACTCTGTATCGACAGGAGCTGCTTCTAGGTATTTCCATCCATCAGATATAGCATTGCTATTTATGTAAAAAATTAACCCACCAGCAGGTCCTACATCTCTCAGATTATACACAGCCCAATCCCACCTTGCATATAGAGTTATATCTTCAGTGACAGTATTAGTTGTAAAATCCCATATAATTGAAAGTTCTTCGTCCTCATACCACTCTTTGAAAATAAATCCACCCCGTGTAGGATCAGTTGGTTCTGCAACTGTACTATCATAATCGAGTATTTGTTGTTCAACCTCAGAGCCGCTATTACTGTCAAATGTCACGTTATATTGATTTACAGTCCACTTCGCCCAAATTTCAACATTTTCTGTAGAACCATTTACTATTTCTGTTATTTCAGGACCTAAACAATCTACATTGTCATACCATCCAGAAAAAGAGAATCCAATCCTTGTTGGTTGATTAAAACTTATTGTTTCTGAATTTATATTGTAATTTGTAGGATTTTCAGAATTATTAGTTCCATCATTTAGGTTATATGTAATCGTGTAGGATATAATTACCCATTTCGCCCACAGTGTTATATCTTCAGTTACAGTATTAGTTGTAAAATTCCAAGAGTTTGTTGCCTCCTCTTCCTTGTACCATCCGTCAAATCTGTACCCCGTTCTAGCTGGATCTGCTGGCAGTGAAGCAAGCTTGCCAGATTCAACTTTTTGCGAAGCAACATCGCTTCCGCCAGTAGCGTTGAAGGTCACAGTAAATTCATCAATATTTTGCCCTTCCTCAATTTCAGGACAGCCCGACAGTAAAAATAATAAAAAAATATAAAATATACAGGAGTATTTTCCGATTTTATTCATATTTTCCTCCGAAAAGTTTTAATATCTTCAATAATAATAAGAATTTCCCAGTCGGTCAAGGATAAAAGTAGAAATCAGCGGATATGCTTTAGATTGACAATCTTCTATTAAATTGGTAAAGTTATATCAGTTATTCAAAAATGTATTGATAATTCAAAAAAAATATCTTCATGTTGTTCTTTTACGCTATCATTGCCCTGCTTATGATAGCTTATATTGGGTATTTGTAAAATGGTTACAAATCGACGTTTTAGTACTATTTTGTCAGTTCTGCGAGCAAGAATAAATTATCGATTCTGCTCGTCTAAAATAGAGCGTAGCTTCATCTGTTATTCATCTTTGCTTTTTTGCATGTAATAGCAGTATCGGTGTATAATTTAGGAAGGAAAATGGAAAGATTAGCAACTTCAAATTTAAGATTAGGAATTATCTCTGGCGGGCAGCTTGGTAAGATGCTTATACAAGATGCGAGTAACTGGGATATTATCACGTATGTCTTGGATAGCGATGAAGAGTGTCCAGCCGCTAAGGTTGCCTCACACTACGTTAAGGGTAGTTATTCTGATTACAACTCTGTCTATGAGTTTGGGAAAAAAGTCGATCTACTGACCTTTGAGATTGAAGGTGTCAACATTGAGGCATTGAAACAGTTAAAGGCAGAAGGGGTAAAAATTTTACCTGATCCTGAAATATTAGAATTGATACAGGACAAAGGGTTGCAGAAAGAGTTCTATCGGGAAAATAACATTCCTACCTCTCCATTTAAATTATATGAATCAGATAGCGTTATCCTTGAAGCGGTCGATAAGGGTGAGATTAGCTTGCCATTTGTTCAGAAGGTTAGAAAGGGTGGCTACGATGGGCGAGGAGTTGCAGTTGTTCAGAGCCAGGAAGATTTTAAAAAAATGTTAAAAGCGCCCTCGATAGTTGAAGAGAAGGTTGAAATTGAGAAAGAGATATCAGTTATTGTTGCAAGGAATGGGCACGGAGAGATTCGCTGCTATCCTGTTGTTGAGATGATCTTTGATCCCAAGGTTAATCTTGTAGACAAATTGATTTGTCCCTCCTCGATTAGCCACGAGCAAGCTGAGATGGCACAAAAATACGCAGTTGATATTATCAGCCTTCTTAATATGGAAGGGTTACTAGCAATCGAGTTTTTTATTGATAAAAAAGGCAATGTTATAGTGAATGAGATGGCACCTCGTCCGCACAACAGTGGACATCACACAATTGAGAGTATAATTACCTCGCAGTATGAGCAACATTTACGGGCAATCTTAAATCTTCCGCTAGGAAGTACTGAGATGAAATTACCATCAGTAATGATAAATATCTTAGGCTCAGAAGGCTATGAAGGACCTGTTCTATATGAAGGTTTGACACAGAGCATGGCTATCGAAGGGGTTAAAATTCACCTATATGGGAAAAAAATTACTAAGCCTTACAGAAAGATGGGACATGTTACAGTTCTCTCTTCATCGCTAGAAATTGCGCTTGAGAAGGCTGAAAAAATAAAACAGACAATAAGGGTAAAATCATGTTAAAAAAACAAGTTAGTATTGTGATGGGATCAGATTCAGATCTTTCAATAATGAAACAGGCTGCTGAGATCTTAGATGAGTTTGGAGTTGGATATGAACTTGATATAGTATCAGCACATAGGACACCTGAGAAGTTGTATGATTTTGCATCAAATGCTCATAAATTTGGAGTAGAAGTAATAATCGCAGGAGCAGGTGGTGCAGCCCACCTTCCAGGAATGGTTGCAGCAATCTCTCCATTACCAGTAATAGGTGTTCCAATTAAGTCTAGCAACTCAATCGACGGCTGGGACTCGGTTCTTTCGATTTTGCAAATGCCAGGCGGAGTTCCTGTCGCAACAGTAGCATTAAATGGTGCAAAAAATGCAGGAATACTTGCAGCACAGATAGTCTCTGTCAATGATAGTAAGGTTCGCGACAAAATAATTAGCTACAAACAACAACTCAAGGAGCAAGTCATCGCAAAGTCAGATAAAATTAAGACTCAGAAAGGGGTTTAGTTATGAAAAAATATCTAACTGTGGTTTCATCATTTCTAATAATGCTTTGTGTCGGGAGTATCTATGCATGGAGCATTATCGCTTCTGAACTAATAGCGGTCTATCAATTCTCAGCATTTCAGTCGCAGATAATCTTTGGAACAGTAATTGCAATCTTCCCAGTTACAATGATATTTGTCGGGAAACTTGGTCAGAAGATTCCTCACAGATATTTTGGATATATCTCTGGCATATTGTTCTTCCTTGGATACCTGCTAGCCAGCTTCTCCGGGGGGGATTTTTTTCTGATATTCTTAGGGATTGGAATTATAGCAGGTATAGCTACTGGCTTCGGCTACTGGGTCTCCCTAACTGTTCCGGTTCAATGGTTTCCAAGTAAAAAAGGATTAATTACAGGGATCGCAGCTGCTGGCTTCGGACTAGGAGCAGTCTTTATGTCGGAAATATTTGAGATAATGCTTCTTCGAGATTTCGAGATCTTACAAATACTGAGGATTGTTGGTATAGCCTATGGGTTGGTAATCTTTATTTTTTCAGCCCTGATCTATCAGCTTCAGGATGTTTGCGAAGATGGGGAAAAAGAAAAATTAAAAGTATCAGAGTTTGTTCGAAAGCCTATATTTTCTAAACTTTTTATAGGAATATTTCTTGGAACATTTGCTGGTCTGTTAATTATTGGTAGTTTAAAGATAATTGGAGAGCAGTGTGGAATTGAGGATCATATCCTAGTCATTGGCGTTGCTCTGTTTGCATTTGCAAATTTTTTAGGAAGACTTGTCTGGGGATTTGCTAGTGACCATATCGGGGCTAGCCTAAGCCTCTTTTTGGCACTTTTTTTCCAATCTATTTCAATTCTATCGATTAACATCTTTACATTATCAAGTTTTTCATATTTACTAGTTGTTGTTCTTATTGGATTTTGTTTTGGAGGAAATTTTGTGCTTTTTGCCAAAGAGACCTCACAGATATTCGGGGTTGCGAACCTCGGTATAGTTTATCCCTATATCTTTGTAGGTTATGCAATTGCAGGAATCGCAGGACCGATAAGCGGCGGTGTGTTGTATGACATTACTGGTTCGTTTTTCTATCCAATTATATTAGCTAGCTTGATGAGCCTTATCGGATGTCTGTTATTTTTAAATCAAATTATTAAGGAAAAAAAGAGATGAGTCAGTCAAATAATATTGAAACAGCAGCGCGATACATTCAAGAAGGGAAGTTAGTCGCCTTTCCCACAGAGACCGTCTATGGGCTAGGTGCAAATGCGCTAGATCCTTTGGCAGTCGCAAAGATTTTTGAGTTAAAAGAGCGTCCCACATTTGATCCGCTGATCGTCCACATCTCGAACATGGAACAGTTTGCACGACTTACCCCAGTAAATGATGAAAGGGTTTATAGGCTTGCAGAAAAATTCTGGCCTGGTCCGCTGACAATAGTCCTTCCCAAGAGTGATATCGTTCCTGATCTCGTGACTTCTGGTCTCCCGACAGTGGGAATCCGCATGCCGTCTAATGAGATCGCCCGACAGCTGATTACTCTTTCCGATTGTCCCATCGCCGCGCCGAGTGCGAACAAGTTCGGCAGAATCAGCCCGACAACTGCGGCTCATGTCCGCAAACAGCTCCCCGACGTTGACTACATCCTCGAAGGTGGCAAATCCTCAGTCGGAATCGAATCGACAATAATCAGTCTCACAGAGTGCGGCTTTCAAATACTCCGTAACGGAATTATTACTCAGGAAGACCTTGAAGCTGTTCTGCCGGTTGATTCTGGATCTGTCACCGAGAAATTAGCTGCGCCTGGAATGCTCAAATCCCACTACAGCCCACGGAAAAAGCTTCTAGTCGCAGATGAATCGACTGCGTTGATTGACAAATCCAGAGCCGGGCTTATATCTTTTTCCGGAGATTTGGACAACGGCTTCAGTAAGATTATCCGCGTGTCGCAGCATAACGACCTGAAGGAGTACGCGGTCAACCTCTTCGAAGCAATGCACACGTTTGAAGACGACCCCGCGATAGATATTATTATTGCAGAACCAGTCTGTGAGAAAGGCATCGGCAAGGCAATCATGGATAGATTGAGGAAAGCCGAATATGACTGGCGGAAGTAAATGGAGGATAGGGTGAAAAAGTTTATATCTATAGTTTTTGTTGTTTTTTTTTCAATCATAGGTGTAGGTGCAAAGGTCGAAGTAGACTTTGCAATTCCTGCGGATTTTGAGAAACTCGTAAGGTACATGGAAGATAATAATCTTGAGAGTTTCTTTGATGAATACTTGAATTTTATTATAAGCCTTGATGATGAAGATCGAGGTTATAACATGGTTCCTGAATTTTTTCCAGTAGCCTATATGGGGTGTGACGGAGTGTGTTGGGGATATATGAATTTTACACCAGAGATAGAGGCAGATGATTATCCTATGGTGATGTTTTCCCCAACAGATAGTGATTGTTACTCTTTGGAGGGGTTAACGACCAATCAAGCCTTGATTAGAATTTTTTCCTTATCATATGAGGCTATACTTTATTACGGAGATAGTTTTTTCGAAGCTCGTAAGAATGAAAAAAAAATAATAAAACTTTATAAAGAATTATTTAATACGAAGATTACTGAGAAATTGGCATATGAAATTGCAGAAGAGATTATTCCCTTTTCCAAAATAGCTATTCCTTCAGGTTATACTAAGTTAGACACTTCTGACGGTTTATTTATTATTGTCCCTGACAGGTATGTTGATAAAAAAGAATCACTAACAGGTTTTGATATTGAGAATTATGATATCTTACTACAAAAAGTCAATGTCTACATGTCAGAGGAATTGTATGGTAATGCTTTCTACTTGATCAGAGAATATAATATTAGGACTTGGTTTGATGATAAATGTAAGGCAAATAATAATAAATTGAATGATTTGCTTAAAGTCGTTTACCAGAAGCTTAATCGTGAGGTTTTGATAAAGAATATTGAATATTTTTAATTTATACCATTCTCATCTCAACAAGATCCAGGATGTGGTAATATTGGGGCTTCAGGTTAGGGATGCTGTTTATAATTTTAGCCAGACCTTTCACGTATGAGCTGTGCCCTTCGACAAGAGTCTTAAACTGGATTCTCGTTCCTTCGTCCTGAATTGTTATATCGTGAAAAGCATGGAGAGCGAGATTTTCTTCGTTGATTCCGCAGATTGTTTTCTGCTCTTCAGGTTGTCTGATGCTTTTTATTTCTGATGGATTGATGCCCAGAGCATTTGCCATCTCAATTGCTGTCCCGGGTGCAGTTTTCTTTGTGCTTTGATGGCTTTCTGCTATCGTTATCCCGTATTCCTTGAAAAAATCGCCATTTTCTTTAAGCATGTACATAAACTTTAGCATAAGCAGGCTGAGATTCGGTGCGTCAATGAATGTAAAACTATACTCGGTTCTCTTTTCGCTGATTCCTGTCGAGGCCTGAATCAGTGGCACGCCGGTTTCTTCGCAGAATTTGATGATATCCGGCAGTTGTCGTCCAGAACCTATGTGAATTATGATCATCGTCTCTGTCTGATATTTTTCTACATTTTCCCAGAAATCAATTTCACAGTTCTCTATGTGATTTGTCAGATTGTTATTTATGCTGTTTGCCAATTTGCCGTGACCGGCGATTATTATAGTCTTCATATTTTCCCGAATTTCAGGAAGAATCTATCCCGCGCAGGAGATAAATCCTTCAAGTATTTTTCATCTTATCAGACTAGAAATTCCAAGTCAAGCAAGCAGCAAATTCTGTATCAAATTCCCCGCCGCGGGGGAATTTTTATCATGGTTTTGAGGATTAAAAAGCCTGCTCAGACTTTTTTTAATTGAAAGACGAAATTATCATTCCGCTCAAGTTGAAAGAGTCGTCCTTGCTGTCGTTCAGCAGGTGCCAGCACATAATTCCTCCGTAGTTTCTGGAGAATTCAGCTTTCGCCTTTATTGTTGCAATGCTGTTTGTGCAATAGGTGACAGTATTTCCATTCTCTTTTGTGACAGTGAAATTGTCTTTTGTCCTGATTTCTTCAGGAAATAGTGACACTAGTTTGTTATATGATATTGCACCCTTATCAACAGTGACGCCTTTCGGATTCTTCTCCCACCAGTAGCCGTAAAATGGAACACCGATTACAATCTTCTTTGCATCAATTTTTCTGACACCTGTCCAGTAATCCATCTCTTTTTCCATATGTTCAAACGATCCAAGGTCTCCTGGTTCATCGCTTCCAAGCCCGGTATAATCGTAAATCATAATTGAAAGAAAATCATAGGCAGCAAATGTCTTCTGGGTAAGCAATACTCCCTGATATTTTGCAATTGCACAGGTCAGGATTTTGTCTCTCTTGTGAAGTTCTGCAGAAAGTTCTTGAATGAAAATATTGTAGTATTTGTTGATGCATTTGTATTCCAGATCGATATCCAGTCCGTCAGCGCCGACTTGTTCAGTGTAATCGATAAGGTTCTTTATGAACGCTGTCCGGTTCGAATCTGACAAGACTTTCTCATAGATTGAGATTAGTGGAGAGTTCTCGTCGATTCCGCCGCCAAGAGAAAGAAGAACTTTCTGCCCATTGCTTTGAGCTTTAGCTGTAAACTCTTTCAGTATTGTATCCTGACTTTCTGATTGATTCCAGTAGGTGATCTTTCCATTTTCGTCAGCATTGAAAAAGAAGATATTCAGGTGTGTTGCTGTTTTGAGCAAGTAACTGTTAGCCTCGTAGTCTAAATTATTTACCGGAACATATCCGACATATCTGTCTGGAGCCTCTTTCAAATTCAAATTCGGTATTGCACATGAGTATACCAGCAGAGAAATGATTATTAAGTATTTTATAAAATTTTTCATAGTTATATGTTAACTGAAAGAACCATTGTTATCCAATTAATATATGATGTGAATTATGAGAGTGTGATAAAAATATTATTAGAAAATGATTATAATACAGCCCGTTTTGAAAATAATATTCAATTCGAGCTGAATTATTGTATAGATTTTATTAAAATGTGAAGACATTTGTAATGGTTTGTTATGTCTCATAAATTAATTCGGTCGTTCGAATGTTTCTACAGATGTGCTGAAGTTCTCATTCTGAGAATTTGTTATTTTTTCTATAAAAATAATGAAGTCAGGCAGTGCTGCAGGAGTTGGTCTACCTTTCTCATCGAGAGCTCCCGGCTCTTCGCCCCATTCAATCATATTTACGATTACCTTGTATGTTCCAGATGGAAGCGAAAATTGATAGAGTCTATCAGATATCTCTTTTCCAACTGTTTCAAGCGGAGATAGACAGACTTTTCCAGTTGAAATCAGTTTGTACGGCTTTGATTGAACGACAAGGTATTTTTTCTCGCGCTCAGAAAGTACCGCCTCTTCGTTGATTCTTATGATTACATCAAAGGCTCCATCGCCAAATGAAATTGGAACAAATTCCCCTTGCTCAATATGGCGGATAATATCTTTATCCTCGCAAAGTTCCTTGTCCCATGAGTCGTAGTCTACAACATGTGTGAAGTTTGCATAGTTGAACAGACAGAGCATTCCTGAATCTGTAAATTGGGAAAGTCTCGGAAGAGTTTTTTTCTTAAAAAAGTTAAACATTGTAGCTCCTTATTTATTATTTTTTTATTTTATATAGCAGGCTGATACTTTGTCAAGAAAATCTTATTGAATTGCGATTTTCATTTTTTTATGTACAAAATAATGTACACAAAACTTGACTTTATTGTACATTTGAGTTATCTTTTTTGTGGAGGCAGTATGATTAAACAGATGACGATAACTGAGACTAGGAAGAGAATTACATCTCTTGAGGATGATTTATCATACGAAGATACAATCTCAATAACTAATCATGGGAAAGAGGTCTTTGCACTTCTTAGATGGGACACCTACGAAAGTATTGCTGAAACACTTGATATCCTTTCAGACCAGACACTTTTTGAAGATTTGAAGATTGGAATTCAACAGATGACAGATGGACAGTTGATAGATTTTGAAGATTTCAAAAAGGGTTTAGATGTATAAAATTAAGTTAACAAAGATTGCAGCTGAGAATCTCTCCCAAATTGATTCTTCCACAAGAAAACAAATAATAAATAAGATAGAACTATTGAAGAGTGAACCTAATCTTTTAGGAAAAAGTTTGAAGGGACCTTTAGCTGATTTTAGATCTCTTCGCGCTGCAGGTCAACGCTACAGAATAATATACAAGATAGTAGAACAAGAGGTAATAGTTATTGGTGTTGCAGTAGGTCTTCGCAAAGATGGTGACAAGAAAGACATCTACCAATTAATGAAAAAATTTGTAAAAATAGGCTTGTTAGATTGAGCTTTAAGTGCTGATTTTAATTTTCTTCAATACTTTAATTTTTTAAGAATTCTAGGGAAAAACCTTTATTGATAATATCTTTATGGGCTTCAGTCTTACAGCTTTTTCCCGATATTCTTTTTTGTTTTTGAGTCATAGATTGATATTGCCTTTCCAACTAAACTGCTTAAGGGGATAGTTCCGGAGTAACGGCTGTCGTTTGAATATTTTCTGTTATCTCCTAGCACGTATATATGCCCTTCCTGTACTTCTTGCCTATAGTCTGTCTCCTGCAGAACTGAGAAGGTTTTTCCTTCAGCGTATTTTTCAACCTGCTTTTTTCCGTTTAAATATACGAAGCCGTCAATAAATTCTACAACATCATTTTCTACAGCAATACATCGGTTGATGAATATTCTATCTGGAAATTCTTTGGGGCGATATAGAATAACATCTCCTCGCTGAGGATTCTTTTTTTTATAGCATGACAAGTCAATAAAAATCTTATCGTTTGGTAAAATTGTCGGAGTCATGGAGGTTCCTGGATATGTAAATAATCTTCGGTTTTTCAAATAATTTATGCTGAATCCTAATGTTACAGCTAAAATAACGCAAATTACTATGATGATCAGTTTTGATCTCTTTTTCATTGAATTCCTCTTTGTTAAAGTCTTTTTCTTAAAAAGAATATCTGCTAGCTTCTTCTTTGTCAATTATTGAGACTGAGAATGTTCTATGGATTTTGTCTATCCTTCGCAGTAAAAGTGAGAGAAATCTTAAGATTCATGATACCCTATATTGTTGGATCTTCTCAAGCTCCTGCGCAATCTTTACCCTCTCTATTCGTAACTCATACTCATCCTGAATGCCAAGCCAGAAGTCAGGAGAATTTCCAAAAAATTGGGCAAATCTGAGGGCAGTGTCGGCAGTTATTTTTCTTTTACCCTTAAGAATTTGGGAGATTCTAGTCGCAGGAACATTTGTCTCTTTTGCAAGTCTGTAGGCTGTGATATTCATAGGCTTTAGAAACTCCTCCAATAGAATTTCGCCAGGGTTTATAGTTGAAATTTTTTCCATATAATTCTCCTAAAAGATTCTATCATACTAAATGATAATGCTTAGAGTTATTATCGTCAAGAGTTAATAGTTTGAAATCTTCTTGTTTTTTATTATCTTAGAAAAGCTTACGCTCAAGCGACCTTATATTGTTGGATCTTCTCAAGCTCTGCGCAATCTTCATGATTTAATCTCAGAGTTGTTTAGTATTTCATACTCGCTAACATCTACATAGTCATCCCAGCTCAAACCATGCCCCCCAGCGTCGATATGTACAGTCTTGAAGAAGTTAAAATTTTCAAGTTTTTTAAAATTTTCGTTTCTGTTTGTTATATTTGAACAGTCATATTCTCTAGTCTTTCCATCTGAAAAATCCACAGCGAGAATAAGATCTCTGACTATTTTGACATTAATTATTTGGGGTATCATATTATTCTAGTCCAGGTAAATTAATAAAATTTTTAGTTTTCCACATTTTTTCTAGTTCTTCTCTATAATCTTGAGCCCATTCCTTTACTAATTTGATAGCTTTATTAGTTAGGTCCCCTTCAATCATTTCAAGGCTGTTTAAGTCAAAAATTCCATTATATTCATTATTAATAGCATGAAAGTCTGATGGCAGGTGATCACTAAAATACATTTTGATAAGTATTCCATAAAATCGTGTGATAACTGGCATATTCCCTCCATACTTAATTATATCTTGAATATGGAGAAAAAACAACTCAAGTTATTTCCGTTGTTTCTCTCTTTTCCACCAGATCCCTCATAGTAAAAGTGAGATCACTCCCCAGATTCAAGAGACCTTATATTGCTAGATCTTCTCAAGCTCTTGCGAAATCTCACGTATTTTAAAAATTAAAACTTATCTGTGAATTTTTTTGCTTGTTCAAGAAAGGTTACTGAGCTTCCATTAAATTTCATGGCAGTTATGTTAGCAATTTTGTACTCGGATAGAAAAATTTTGCTGCTTTCTTGAATAAGGCTATTATTCAAAACTATGAAATTATACTCTACTCTTCCTTGTGACTTTCCTCCCGCTTGGTAATGAACAGTCAAAAAACTATCTGATTCTTTTGAGTAAACAAGATATATTCTTTCTTCTCCATTTATTCTTAAAGATTGGTCATTTCTACCAAAACTTTTCATTATCTCATTGTTCAAAACTGTATTTCCAATAGACACTTTGATAAAACCCATGTATTTATGAATTAAAGAATTTTCAGGGAACTCAATTATTTGAATTTTATTCTTTGTGATATTCATTTTTATATTTTTGTATGAGGTATTATTAAAATTATCTTTGCAAATTGCTAGAAAAAATATTGAGTTCTCTGTCATATCCCATATTTTTAGAATTTCAGATATCTCTATAGCCTGCTCAGAAATGTAATTTGCGAAGCTGCTTTTTTTCTCATACCCGCTGGATGTCTCTTCGTAGATCGTGTAAATTTTGTTTTCTAAATTTTTAGTCAGGGTGAGATTTTTTTCATTCGAAACAATAATTTTGCCTTGAGTAGTAATGACATTTTTGTCGGGATAATACCCTACCATAGAGCGTTGACTTTCTGACAAAGCATCGGCAGTTGTTGCCATGTTTGAAGAATTCTGTATTTTAACTGTGTACTCATTTTTGAAAAGATTCATTTCCAACTTGGTATTTTGGGGTGAGTCTTGCTTGTATGAGTAATTAACTATATTTAAATACTCATTGCCGTCAATGCTAAAAAAATACCCGTAGCTATCCGTCCCCTCTGATGTCTTTGGGAGATTTTCTATTATTGTAGGGAAACTGGGATATCCTGTTCCACACCAATCTAATTCACTGCTTGGTAAAATTTTATAATTATGTAGTAACCACTCGTTTTTTTGTGAATCTTTAAATGGATCACAAGATATAAATATCGTAATTATTATTAAAGTTAAAATTATTCTTTTTTTCATATAAACTTCTCCAATTTCAATAAAATACCATAGATAAATTAATGAGTCAAACAGTTTTTTTCATCTGCCGCACTTTCCGTCCTATCCCCCGCAGATACCAGAGGTTTATCAAATTATAGAGCCACGCGGGGAAAAGTTTGATTCCTAGGTCGAGGTAGTTGATGCAGGTTAGGGCTTGTGAGGCTGGGTCGAGTTGGATTATGAAGGTGTTGAAGGCGCGGTGGGTGTTGGAGCTGCCTGTGGCGGAGTAGCGGCTTGCGCCGGGGCAGGCTGGGTGGGTTACAGACTTTGAGACAAAGGTTAGAGTCGTGGTGTCGATGGAGTTGAAGACTAGAAATTCTATTTCAGGAAAAAATTTAATCTTTGCTGTGGTGCGGGCTAGCTCTCTGCGGCGGCCCGGTTCTGCGCCATAATCCATCACCGGTTTTGCAGCATGGTTCTGCGGCGCTGAAATTGGATCCAGCAATCTGAACCCCTCCACCGACGTGAGAAAATCAAACAATCTGCTAGCATCACCGGCAATCCTCATTCGCAGCATCATAATCTTTATCCCGGTGCTGCTGAAATCCCCGACAGCCTTCGCCGCATAGATTTCCCCGCTGCGGGTTTTAATCTTGCGTCGCCAATCATCACTTGAGATAATCGCCTCTGCCTCAGCAGCAAGTCTCCCTGCAAATTCAACTGGATCATCAACTTCAATCTCTCCGAGAATCTTAATCTGTCGAGTCATTTGTTTCCTCGAGACCTGCAAATTTCATCGAAACATCCCAGATTTTTTTCCCAAGCCTCATATCCAGTGCGTGTGCTGCAGGAATCTCCTGCCGTGTTCGATTAAAGAACTTACCTGTAACGCTAGCAAGCTCAGGTGCGGCTGCAAGGTAGTGAAGAGCATCTGAACCCACGTTTACATCCTTGAGCAATTTCCAGAGAATATGCTCCGAGTACCAGTTATAAAATTTACCATTTGTCATTCCAATATTTGTCCGCAGCGCACCAGGATGCATTGCATTTACAGTTACACCAAAGCCTTCAAGCCTGCGCGCAAACTCCCAGCATGTCAGAAGTTGAGCCGATTTTGCAGAGGCATACCCTTTGAAGCCAGTGTATCGCCGATGTTCAAAATTCATATCTTCAGCCACAGCCATACCGAAGCGGTGCCCCTCAGAATTGACGAAGATTACCCTGCCGTGCCCTTGAGCTTTCAACTTTGGAAGAAGAGTATATGTCATCAAAAAGTGCGAAAGATGATTCACGCAGAAAAGCATCTCAAGCCCAGATTCAGTTGTATTTTTTTTAGTAAAAAAAATACCTGCATTGTTGATTACTACATCTATCTCTTCGGGCAGCTCTGCAATCTCGTATGCAACCTTGCGAACTTGCTCAAGATTACTGTAATCTGCTACAAAGTAATTGCACCTTATCTTAAAATCTTCAATAAGCTGGCTACTTAAATCCTCTAACTTCTGAGTATTCCGTCCAATTAGTATTAAATTCGCATTTTCGCCAGCAAACCTCTTCGCTACAGCAAGTCCAATTCCTGAAGTTGCTCCAGAAATGAGGATAGTTTTGCCCGCCATCTTCGTATCTGTAGTCAATTCTGGCAATCTGCTGTTGGCAAACATCTGGAAAAGGTTCTTAAATCTGAACTTTGTAATATATCGTATTCTCATCCCATCCTCCTCCTCATCCTCCACCTGTAAAATCGCCTGAATCCTGGAATATTATCAAAGATATCGCCCCAGATATCGTAGTAGTCGCGCTGGTCAATAATCCTTCCATCCTCTGCAAGCAGAAGCCTGGTCGCTCCGTAGATTGTTGATGCTGGATAAATCTTAAACTTCATCGTCATCTCCCACTCGAAGTAGAAACCTTTTTCAAACTCAGCCACGTTGAGCAACTTCATTTCAAGACGCTTGCATCTGCGAGTCAGCCGGCTAGACATCTCTGTGAATTTCTGATAGCCTTGCAACTCCTGAACAGAATCCTTGAAATGAATATCTTCATGGTAAAATTTAAATATATGCGACCAGTCTGGCTTGCCTTCTGAATCTTGTGGCCGCGACCAGTAATCCTTGAGAACATCGATTGTTAGCTTACCATTACTTTCTTCTATATTAACATTACTCATAGTTTCCTCTTTTTTTTTATAAAAAAAATATATTTCTCCTAAACTTAATTTCCTAGTGCGTAGAGGAGGATTATCCAAATTATCATTCCAGCAGAGATAGACATCGAGATTGCCGAGCCAATCAGAAATGAGCGTTTGATTGCCTTTGCCGACATTCCGCGAATCTCCGGCATCTTGTTAAACTCGTTTACAGCATTTTCCAGGTCGTTAATGTCTTTAATCTGCGACTCCTTGGGAATTGCAGTTGTGATAAAATGCTGAGCGTAGGGGAAGTAGAGTGCAGACAGCGGAGTTTTTGAAAAAAGTCCATCATGCCAGTTTAACTCTTCGATTCTTACCTGTGAGCAATCTACCTCGATTGCGCTTTTCATCTCATCTGGATCAAAGATTAGACCAAATGGGATATTATCGCCATCGTCTAGCTTATCACCGTAGGCAACTGAGAGATTACCCTCTAGCCACAGCCTCTGGTCAAGTCCACGCTCCTTGCCAGTTTTGATTTTTGCGACAGTTGAGATGTGCTTTTTCCCATCTAGTGATTTCATATCAACGACAATATTTGCATTGCAGGTTGTAGTTATTGTTGAGCTCTGTGTTGTGCTTCCAGTAAAGCCAGTATCCGGGTCATAGCTGTTGGTGTTAGTATCGTAGTCAGCAATTATCCATGAGAGCATACCACTTTGGGTATTCTCTGCAATAATATACATCTCTACCCTGTTCCCCGAAAAAGCACTTGTGCGAGCCGAGAAGCAGCCGAAGATGACGCAGTTTTTCTTCTCATCGCCGTCAAACATTGAAAAAGGGACAATTCTGAACCCCTCAGGGACTAGCTCCTCTGCTTTTTTCATATCAACAATCTCGAAGCAAAGAAAGAAAGCATAGGGTTCGACAATAAAGCCCATGTAGGGATTCTTCTTCGAGGCATTCTTTAATAATTTCTTCTGCAACTTCACAGGGAAATTCTTGAAAAATGATGATGCAATCGAGGTTATGGCTATGGTTTCAGGATCTACAAGCCCCTCGACTTTTTTTATATATTCTATTGTTTTCACTTTTGACATGGCACACTCCATTTTAGTGGTATAAATCAAATATATAGTTTTTTGTATATAGAATCAAATAAAAAAAGTGAAAAAAAAGATTTTTTAACATATTTAAAATAGTTCTCATTTTTTTACCTATAGTTTCGATTTTTTTAAAAAAAAACTGTTATATGGCTGAATATATTATATAATAGTATTAATAACAAATAAACATTTTTAATTAAGGGGTTTTGTATGGGCGATGAATTATCTCAGGATGATGTGAATGACTTGTTGTCGTCAATTGCTGGGGATGATTTTTCAGGAATTGAGGAGAGTCCAAGTAGTGATGAGTCTGGTCCTATGATTAAAATTTTTGATTTTATTAGGCAAGATCTTGTATCTCAAGAGATGTTTGAGTTTATCTCTTCTAAGTCTGGGTTAATTGCTTTATCTGCGAAGAAGAATTTTGGTCAATTGTTTGGAATAGACTTAGATGTTGAGATAGATAGTATCGATATGCTGACATCTGAGGAGTTTATGCGATGTCAAGCTAATCCATCTCTTCTTATGCCTTTTGTCTCTGGCAACAGAATCAATGGTCTTATCTCGATGGGATCAGCATCAGCAGTTAGAATTTCCCGCCTAGCGCTTGGCTTGGTTGGTGATGACCTGAATGAAAATTATTCGGCTTTTAGCCAGCCTGGATTTGCTAGTCTCGCTTCATCTCTCCTCGAAGCTGGTATCAGCGAGGGATTGAGGGATGAGTGTTTTTTTGAAAAATTCGATAGGCTTCGAACTGTGCCGGATTCTCTGTTATTTGGAGATCCATTATCTTTGGTTATAACTGTTAGTTACAAGATGAGACTCTCTGATTCAGAATTGGACTTTGCTCTCTCGTTTGGTGTTGATAGGTTCTTCGATGATTCTGTCTTTACTGGCGGGAATTTTTCTTGCAATTCATTTGTAGCTAGGCCTGCTAGTCGGGATGCATATTTTCAAAGAGTGCTTAGTTATCCTATTTTGGCTGAAAAAGATGAGTTCTTTGCGAAGATAGGTAGTGGTCAAGCTGTGAAGATATCCTCTTGTGGAAAGGGTCGAATTTCTTATAGGTTTTTAGACAGCAAGGAGGCTATGGATGAGTGATAACAATCTACTAGAGGTGAGAGAGTTACCTCTGACTATAAAATTTAGCCTTGGTCGTGTCGATACCTCTCAAAAAATCCAAAAACAGGCTAGTGACAGGGTCTTCTATCCTTTTGGGAAGGTTGCTAATCAGAATGGCGAGCTTTTCTTGGGGAGTCATTTATTGGGTGTCGCAAAGGTTGGTGGTGATGCACAATCTTTTAGCCTTTTTTCAAGAGAAAAGATAGTCGATTCGGCTAGTTTAGCCTCTCTTTCATTTAGCTTGGTTGTTACAATGCCAGATATCTGGTTTGAGTCTGCTAGTGGCGAGGTTGCTGTTGATTCGCTTCTTTGCTTTGATTCACAGATTGATAATGTAAAGGGTTATTTGAAGTTCGCAGGGAGTGATTCAATACTCGCTGCAGGTGAGGTTGTTCTTGTAGATGGATTTTATGGATTGAGAATTACTGAGTTGAATCCTGAGGCGACAAATGGTATTGGCTCTTCTTCTTATAGTCGGGGAGAGGTTGTTATCGGGCAGCTAGAGTTGGCTGTAGAGGATTTGGAGTCTGCAGGTGTTGGAACTATCTTCAAATTAGATTCTCTTCCTGGAGAGTTCTTTGATCTTAATGTGGATGGTGTGCGTATAGCTAAAGGGCAGATTATTGCTAGACAAATGGCTAGGTCAAGTTATAAGCAGACCTACAGTGTTAGCCTCTCTAGTGGTGAGCCAATGTTGTTTTTTCAGGTAAAAGACTCTTTATCATCTAAAAAGGAAGAAAAACTCTCTTCTGAGGTTGGGGATTCTAGTCTCGAAGAGCGATCTTATAATTTGTCGAAGATATTCTCATTTTTAAATGATGAAACCCTGTTTAAGATCTTTAGCAGGTTTCCATTGTCAATTGGAAAGCTGTTTATGTTCTTTGTCGGTGGGATAGATTCTAGCCGAGGAGCATCTCTTCTGTTCAATTATTGGGCAAAAAATGATGAGGGTATAGTCGATTTTATCTCTGATTTTGGGAAGATGAAAATTTTTCCTTCGCTTAACTTTATGACCGAAGCCTTTACCTCTGCAATGGTGTTAGAGTTAGGTGAGAAGCAGAGAGATAGTTGTGTTGGAGATGATTGTTGTTTTGTGGATTCTAATTTAGATGAGGTTGTTTTGAAGGTGAATATTGTCCAAAATCTTCCTGTTCCTATGCAAAAGAATTTTATCGAGATATTATCCTCTGTTGCCCAAGAACAAGGAGAAGAGATTGCAAGCTATCTTTTTTTTCTTGATGATATAGTGTTGCTAAGCGATGTAGATGTTCAGAAGCTGTTGCGAGAGCTAGATTCTAAGCTGGTTGTGAAGGTTCTTTCACAGGCCACAGATGAAGTTAAGGATAAGATTTTATCAAATATGAGCCACAATGCAGCTTTGATTATTCAGGAGGATCTTGAGGTTCTAGCTGAGCTTGATGATGAAAGTTATTATGAGAGTGTTAGTTTATTTCTCAATGTTTTGCGACGCCTAGAGGATAGTGGAGAGATAGTTATTAAAAAATAATATATAAATGGAGAGTGTAATGGCAGATTTACAATTTGAAGTTAACTGTTTGAAAGATTCTAAGATTGTAGAGTTGGTTCGACAGATTATTTCCGATTGGGGGAATTCTATTCCTCATCACAATTTAGTTGATTTTGGGAATAAGATTGAGTTATTGGATTTGGTTTATAGACCTTGTTATTTTATGACCTTAACAACGCAGTATGAGGGGCGATCTAAGCGGTCCTCGCAGCGACCATATCTAGGGGATTCTATTGAGAAGCAGGTTGTTTACTCAATAGATGAATTTAACTCTTGGGATAGGGTCTTACCAGAATCTGAAGGTTATGAGAAGAAGAGTAGCTCCTTTGTCGTAGCTGGTTCTGAGCATGTGGAGGATTGTGGTAAGTGTCATGCAAGTGGCAAGATTACTTGTCCCTCTTGTGGTGGAAAAGGTAAGGAGACTTGTGGTACTTGTAAGGGTAAGGGTGAAATAAGATGTAGTTCTTGTTCTGGGACAGGGCAAATACGATGTTCTAGCTGTAGTGGTAGCGGATATAGTGGCTACCAGAAGTGTAGCGCCTGTGGTGGATCAGGACAAGTGTATAGAAATAATGGAAACACTGCGGAAGGAAAGTGGGCATGTATGTCTTGCGGAGGTTCAGGTCGAGGCGCTCGGCAGAGATGTTCTCGTTGTCATGGTACTGGTAAATTGACATGTACTAGTTGCCACGGGCATGGAAAGAATACCTGTTCTACATGTAGGGGGTCAGGAATTCTTGTCTGTAAAAAGTGTAATGGTCAGAAGGTTATAACTTGTCCTACCTGTGATGGCAAGACTCAGTTAGTCCACTATTATGCTATCGATCAGTATTTTTCTCCGATACAGCATAATCCACTTGTTGCTCATCCTAAGGTTAGGGCTAATTTCCCAGATTTTACTATAGATTATAACGAAGAGCCAGGAATCGAGATATTAACAGATTCGGTCGATGGAGTATTTAAGCGTAACCCTCTTAGTGGAACTCCTATAGCCAAACTCTTTGATAAGATGGTCGCAGACTCTGAGGCTGAGACTCCGTTTGATAACCGAATAGGGAAAAAGATTGTAAGACAGCATTTGATCCTTTCTCGAGTAAACCTGTATGATGTTATCTACAAATTTGAAGATAAGGAGTGGGAGCTCTTAATTCTTGGTTCAAATAATAGAATCATGTCAAATGATAGCCCTTTCTTAAAGCTATCTCAGAGTTGTCTTGAAAATGCTAAAAAATCATACAAGTTAGGGAAGATTGGTCGAAGTATGGATTTTGTTGAGGCTGCGAATGAGATGGACTTAGAAGGAAAGCGTTATGAAGAGCTGAATGAGTTCTATCATAAGTGTTCGAAGAGATTCAACAGATTATATCGGCTTGGTGCAGTTCTAGGTGGAGTTGCTTCCGTTATCCCGCTCTTTTATCTGATATTTGGGATTGCAAAACAGCCACATTTTATATTCTCTTCTATAAATCAGCTCTATTCCGGAGAGTTTGTATATTTCCATTCTTTTATGCTGTTTCTTCTATCGACAATTTTCATAGCATCCTTGAATAATCGGTTCTATCACTGGATGGTGCGTCGCTACGATTTAGGAATACGCAATGAGGTGGCAAGATTCTCTGTTGCATTTATCTCCTCAGTCGTTAATTCGTTGCTTGTTGGTCTAGTCGTGATACTTTTTAGTTCAAGCGGAATAGCTCTACTATTTGATAGTATTCTGTTTCTGATAAAACCGCTGGCAAACTTTGCAGGTTCAGTATTGGTTCCATTTTTGAAGATATTGGGGGTGTAGTATGAGTACAAGTGTAAGTGTTCCAAAAAAGAGATTTTTTCCATCTATGTTGCAGCAACTAAAGAGCTTTTGGAGTGATTTTAAGGAGCAACAGCTTCAATGGTTATTTGTCTGGATTATATTCTTCTTCGGTGGCTTCTTAGGTTTGCATCATCTATATGCTAAAAGATATGGTAAATTTGTCTTCTATCTTCTGACCTGTGGTGGATTTGTAATTGGGAATATCATCGACATGTTGTTGCTGTTAAACAATGGCTTTAGCAAAAAAGATAAGAGCTTTATTACCCATAATTTTTCGTGGATCTATCGACTGCTATTTTTTACTTTATATTTGATCTATCTTCAGATTATTGTGCTTGTCTTGGTGAAGATTGGGATTTTGGATTTTTCAGGTATCACTGAGATTTTTAATAATTTAAAGACGCAGGACGCTGGAGTTGTATTTGATTCTGTTTTAGAAAAGCTTCAGAATTTTATTAGGTAGATTTTTAAAAAAACATGCTATCTTTATTTAGTTGGTTTAGATTTTTTTGAGGATTTATTTATGGAAAATTTTTGGTCTGATATCTGGAAGTTTGTAAAAAGTCTCTTTCCGTCGTTTGGGTTTGGTCTCTTCGCGGTAGCCTCCATTCTCTGTATCCATTTTATTTTTTTACATAAAAAAAAGGGTGCGGGGAATGAGAAGGTTTTCTCACGCCAGATTGTTCAGGTGGTTGTCGGACTAGTTGGATTAATTGGTGTTGTTATTCTTCTTCCTGTCAGTGAGAGTTTACGTAATCAGCTTATTGGACTTATCGGATTGCTCTTGTCGGGAATTATTGCTTTTTCATCTACAAATATTATTGCCAACTTGATGGGTGGTATTCTATTACGTATTACTAAGCCATTCAGGACAGGTGATTTTATTAGGGTTGGAGATTATTTTGGTCGAGTTACTGAGAGGGGTCTATTTGACACTGAGATTCAGACTGAAACGCGAGAGCTTGTCGCTCTGCCAAATACATTCTTGATAAATAATCCGGTTACTACTATCAGGACATCTGGAACAATTGTCTCTGCTTCTCTCTCTCTTGGTTATGATGTCTCGCATTCAAAGATAGAGCCTTTACTTATTGAAGCTGCGAGAAAGTGTGAGTTGCAGGATCCATTTGTACATATCGTAGAACTTGGGAATTTTTCAGTTACTTACAGGATTTCAGGTCTTCTCCTCGAGGTCAAATGGCTGATATCTGCTAGGTCTGAGCTTTTTCGCGCAGTTCTTGATACTTTGCATGAGGCTGGGATTGAGATTATGTCTCCAAGCTTTATGAATCAGCGTCGAGTTCCTGATGAAAAAAAGATTATTCCACGAAGATCAGCAAAAATCGAGACAAATGAATCAACAATGGCTGAGGAGATTGTCTTTGACAAGGCTGATGAGGCAGAAGAGAGAGATGCCTCGATTATTCACCTCAATGAGGAGATTGAGCAGCTTCGAGCAAGCTTGAAAGAGGCATCAGCTGAAGAGAAGGATAAGTTGACAGCTAGATTAGATCAGGCTGTAGCCGAGCTCAAAGAGATTGAGAACCCTGAGAAGGAATAATCTGTTTATGGTTTTTTTATCAGGTAGTAATAAATTTTACATTAGGAAATCTTGAACAAACTCGCAATAAGTTAGATAATCTCATCTATATGGATGATAATTTAATTGTAGAAAAGATAAAGAAGCTGCTAGCTCTTGCAAAGAGTAGTAATGAAAATGAGGCTGCTGCGGCGCTGGCTAAGGCTCATAAGCTGTTGCGGGATTATGATTTGACGCTTGAAGATGTTGAGGCTAAAGAGCAGAGTGTATTTTGTCTAGATCTTCTGACTTTCAGCCGAGAGCAGGCGTGGAAAGCTATTCTTGCTAAAGGAATTGCTGAGTATAATTATTGTAAAATTCTCAAATCTCAGTCAGTTGTTCAGACTTCTCCGAGGAAGTCTAAAGTCGTTTCCTGTTATCAGGTTTATGGTAGTGAGGTTGATGTTCTTGTCTGCAAGGAGATGTTTGACTATCTTGTGAAGGCTGTGCTGATAATCACACGTGGTAATTCAAATCAGAAGCAGGAGACCTCACACAAGAATAGTTTCAAGCTGGGAGTCACCTATAGTTTGTGCGAACGTATGGCTAGGGATTCGGATGAGGAGCAAAATCAGAGCGATAGCAAGGAGTTAGTTGTCTCCTATCGTAATAACCGGAATGCAGAGATTGACAGACACTGGGAAGATCTGGGATTTTTGGTAAAATCTCAGAAGTATCGTAGCAGAACTGTCTACAAGGATGCATTTGATCAGGGGTTTGAGAAAGGTAAGAAGATTAGCCTTGCAAAGCAGATTAAGGGGAAAAAGTAAAAGAGATCAGTTACGGCTGACCTCTCTTTTTTTTTATGAAAAAAAATTAAACTGGAACCATTGTTCCGACAAATATCTGCCATGCGAGTAGTGTCTTTGCTGCGAGGCTTAGGACAATGTAGATTGTTTCGCCGAAGAGGTACTCTTTCCACTTCCAGACTTTCTTGTACTGGAGGAACATGTTCAAGGCGAAGATGTTGAAGAATACAAATAGTGAAGGGATTACTCCGTAGATAAAGCTTGGTGGCTTGACTGGGGATGAGTTGATTGAGCCTAGGAAGTATAGTACGATTATTACCCATGGGAGAATTCCTGCGAAACAGCCATAGACGAAGCCAATCCATCTAGTCTTTGTCGAGCCGTCATTCATTTTTTCCATAATAATGCCAAATAAATTCATTATCGCGTTTATTCCAGCTAATAAAATCAGTGTTCCAATCTCCCAGACACTTGAAAGAAGTGCAATCAAGACAATCATCAGCGAGGAGCTGAGTGCATATTCGTAGAATCGGACAGGGTTAGTGTTCTTAGAGAGATTGCGAACATATTGTTTGAAGCCTATTGTTGAAAGATAAAGGTGGGCAACTGCTGATATTAGAAGAAAGGCACCGACAGCAGGGCCGAACCTGAGTCGGAATAAGACTTCGGGATTGGGAACAAGTGTCATTGTTTGATTATTAAATGTTAAAAAGTATGAATAAATCGGGTAGGATGTATCATTGCTTACTGTGATCATGAATATTCCTTGCACAAAATGCAGAATACACATTATTCCATTAAAAATTCTCAGTCGAGAGAATCTTTTTACATTGTTGGTAATTATTACCTCGGTTGCTCTTGCCATAAGGCCTCCATTTTTTTGATAATTATTTGTTTTTAAGTATCGCAGAAATTTTGGGGAAATCAAGAATTTGGGAATTGGCGCTGGTCGGGAGAGGGGAACGAAAGTGATAATGTCTCAATATAACGCAAGGGATTAGTTCAGAATGAACTAATCCGTCCTGCTAGGGCAGTGTACTCACTGCTAAGCAGGACAATCAGATGAGGAGAAGATAATTTTATGGTAGAGAGCCTAGAATTTTTTGCTAGATTTCAGACCGCAGTCTTGCTTAGCGGTTTTATCATAAAATCTATAGGCATATATTAAAGTTTGTAAACCACCACAAAATCATAAGCAATAGAC
>JAFGXN010000010.1 GCA_016936615.1 Spirochaetales bacterium
GTGAATGGAAAAAAGTATGTCTTTGAAATATATGCTGTAAGTGCTGCTGGAATAAAATCTGCAGTTGCTTCAAGTGAGCATATTCCCTCAAAGGCAGTTAAGCCTGCTCCAGATGCGGTTACTGATCTTAAGGCTGAGGCTGGAAATGGTCAAATAACTCTTAGCTGGGCAAATCCTGCTGAGTTTGCATATGTGGTTGTTACCTATGGCAAAGAGTCTAAGAAGGTAGAAGATAAGTCTACTGCGTTGGTTATTACTGGTCTACAGAATAAGACAGAGTATGAGTTTGTTGTTGTTGCTTACAATGATGAGGATACAGCTTCTGATTCTGCTAGTGTAAAAGCTACGCCAAACGGGGATAGTCCTAGTGTTGTCGTGAGAGCAGAAAAAGATCTTACTAATGAAAAGCCAATTGTTTTTACAATAACTTTTTCTGAAAAAGTAATTGGATTTACTTCTAATATGTTGACAATTGTTAATGGAACAATTGATGGTGAGATGGGCGATAATGAAGACAATTCTTATACTATTTCTATAAATCCTAATCCTGACGAAATTGAGGTTTCAGTCTCTGTTGCTGCTGATAAAGTTGCTAATGAGTTTGGTTCAATGAATCTTGCATCAAATGTAAAGACTGTTAAATATGACAGTGTTAATACACTTGCAGTTTCGGATATCTCTTCAGAGATAAATGAAGCAGGTTCTGTTAATTTATCATGGACTAATCCAGGTGAAGATTTTGCATCTTGTACAGTTAAATACAGTGCAGAGGATGTGTCTGAAGTTGTTGTTGAAAATATCACTTCTGGTGAATTGTCATTGACTGAACTAGATTCTACTAAAGAGTATACATTTGAAGTTTACACTGTTGATAAGGCTGGTAACGTGTCAGTTAATGCGGAGACAGTGAAATGTTTTCCTGACTTAACAGCGGGAGCAGTTGTTTCAAGAATTGCAGCTCTTCCAAATCCTGTTACGCTAGTTAATGAGGCTGAAGTTTCTTCAATTCGAACAGCGTATGATAATTTGGCAAATGCTGAGGTTCAGGCATTAGTTACGAATTATTCAATTTTAGAAGCTGCTGAAGCAAAGATTAAAGAATTGAATGGTGCTGCAGATGCTGTTTTTAACATGATTGAAGCTTTACCTGTTGTTGCTGATTTAAAATTGTCTGACGAAGCGGCTGTTCTTGCTGCTGAAGAAGCTTTTAATAATCTTAAAGATCCTTTGCAAATATCTCAGATTACAAACTCTGGAAGAATTGCAGATTCTAAGACTAAGATTGCTGAATTGAAGCAAGAAGTTGCTGATTTTAATACAGCTGTTGAGGCAATTGTTGTTGAGAATTTAACATTGGCTGATGAGGCTTTGATTGTTGGGTATAGAGCAACATTAACTGGGTTTAATGGTGGTCAAGAAGATCTTGTAAGTGATGATGCTACGGCTAAACTTGCTGATGCTGAGGCTAGGATTGCTAAGTTGCAGGCAGATTTGAGCGAAGCTAAGAAGGTAACTCTTTCTTCAAGTCAAAATTTTAACGTTGATACTAGAAATTTCACAGTTGAAATAGCTGTTGTTTATCCAAATACTCTTGCAGATGTTGATTCTAAATGGCAAGTTGATGCTAGTTTAGAGATTGAAGGACTTGCTGGCGAAACAGAAATTGAACTTTTCTTTGGTTCTCATTCTTTAGGAAAAAAGTCTATAAACAATGGAACAAATATGCTTTCTGTTCTAGTTGGGCAAACAGATCTTTTAAAAAATCACAATGGTAGATCTGATGTTTGGAAAGTTGTAATTGCGATTGATAAACTTGCTGGTTCTGCTGAGAATGTTTTATTGGGAATTTCTTCAGTTATCTCTGATGATGATTTTGAGACACAGCAAACATTGAAGAGTTCTGATTTATCGATAGATGTTGTCGCAGCTCGAGTGAAGTTAACTCCTGCTAGTATTTCTGGTCATATTAAATACTGGGTTGGTGTTGGTTCTTCTGTAGTTGCTGGAGGAGAGACTAAGGCAATTGAAGAAGATAACGTTATTGAGATTAAAAAAGATGTTGAGAATAGCATTCGAATTGCTCTTGACGATGTAACCCTTGATGGTTCTCCAGTTGCTTCTGCCGTAGGAACAATTTCGGCAGGAAATGTTAATTATTCGGCTGATAATTCTAAGTTGGTTCCTTTATATTTGACTTCTGTTCCATCCGGTGCAGTAGAATATTATACAGCAAAAGGTAATGGAAATGTTTATTCAAAATATCTAGTTTCTACTGTTAATCTTGCTGGAACTAAGACAAACATGAATGAATCGAGAGCTTTTACAATTGATTCAGATATTGATGGAGTACAGTTCCCTTTTGCATATATTTACTCAGACAAGGATGGAAAACTTTGGCTTGTAGATGGTGCAAAACACTCAATTGCTGGTGTTAGCAGAACTTTAGATCAAAACAGATATACATTCGATGCTCTTGCAGAGGTTGCTACTGGTGAGCCAGCTGGTGATTATGTGATGACAGGAAGATTAGCTTCTGAGAGAAATCTTTCAATTACATTGAGATTGGTTAATCCTAGCGAAGCTGATATATTCAGAGTAGCTCACAAGGTGATTTTAGCAAAAGAATTGGCTGACATCTCTGAAGCAGATGAGACTTTAGTTGATGCTGCTTTGGCTGCCTATGAGAATGCTACAGATAAGGCTTCCTTATCAGCTGATAAGACTAAACTTGCTAGCTTTAAAACTAAGATTGAGAACATGAAGGCTATTGCGGTTGCAAAAGATCAAGCAATAAATGCTGTTTCAGATTACTATTCTAGTCTTATTGAGGAAGATTATTATCCCCTGAACTGGGCATATTTAACTGGGGTCAAAGATCAAAGTTTAGAAGATATTAGAAGTTTATCAAAAGTTTCAGATATTATCTCTAGGAAAGATCAAGCCTTATATGTTATGAGTCTAGTCACAACTATTGAACAGGAAATATCCAAAGAAGTTTCAACTTTTAAAAAAGAAAACCAGTATATTCTTTCAAAGACAGTAGCGAATATTACTAATGGCTGGATCGATGTTATGTGTCTTTCTTCTGCTTTAGATGCTTTTGGTAAATTAAGTACAGGTGCCCAAGAGAGACTTTCGGATGAGAAGCAGTTGTTAGATGATTTGACTGTTCGAGTTAGGGAGATAGCTCTTGCAGATGCAAAGACATCAGCAATCGCAGAAGTAAATGAATTTGGAGTTGAAGCAGAATATTCAGCTGAAAATTGGATAATAATTGGAACAAAGAAATCAGCTGGAGTTGATGCAATTAACGATGCAACTGATCTTGCTGGAGTGAATGCTACAAAGGCTAGCGCAATTGCAGATCTTGGAACTGTTAAGACAAAAGCACAAGAAATCGAGATTGCGCAAGCTCTTACTTTTTCTAAATCAAAAGTTGAATTTGATTTAGAGGCTAAGACTTTTACAACTACTATTGCTGTTGATTATCCTGAGAATATTGGTTCATTAAGTGATTCTTGGAAGGTAGATGCGAGTTTAACTCTTTCAGGATTGTCAGGTTCTACTGAGATTGCTATTTTTTATAATGGACTTTCTGTTAGCAAAGATAGTCTTTCTGTTGAAAATGGGGAAATGTTTCTTTCTGAACTTATGAAAGTGGGTGTTACTACGAGACCTTCAATAAATATAGATAGTAATGCAACTTGGACAGTTGTTATTGCGCTTGATGATTTAGGTGATGCTGAGAGTGTCTCTTTTGCTTTTGCTTCTGTCATGTCATGTGAAGCAGATTTTTCAAATACTGAAGAACTTGAGTCTGCTAATTTGACTATTGATGTGGCTGATGCTAAGGCTCAGGTTGCAGACGCACAAGCACAAGCAGATGCAAATTCTTTCGAGGCTGCACACAGTGTTATTCTTGGCTTGTCAGTAGATACAGTAGCGATTGCGGATAAAGATGCTGTTGTTGCTGCGCAGAGTGCGTTTGGTGAATTGTCAGCTGCTGCTAAGGCAAAATTGACAAATGCTATAGAAGCTGCTTTTTTCACAGAATTGTTGAACAAGATTGTTGAGTTGGAAGAGCTTGCTGCTGCAAAGACAGCTGCGATAGCAGATGTTGATAACTTTGGAAATGAATCTGATTATTCAACAGCAAATTGGGCATTGATTGGCACAAAGAAGACAGCTGGAGTTAATGCGATTAATGCTGCAACTGATATAGCTGGAGTAAATAGTACAAAGGCTAGTGCTCTTGCAGATCTTGAGACAGTTAAGACAACGGCACAGGAGCAAGCTCAAGCCGAAGCTGACACTTTCAAAAACACAACTGCTTCAGCTGCTCTAGCTTTAGATGTTGCTTCTGTAACTCCTGAGTTGCAAACTCTTGTTGAACAAGCTTTAGTTGCTTATGTAGCATTGTCTGAACTTGCAAAGGGTAAACTTGGTGCAGAAAAATCAAAGCTAGATAGTATTGATGCTGCAATTAAGGCTTACGGAAGACTTGGTGAGTGGAAATTTTCTTTGGGAGGAAGTAGTTATTCTGAGCTTCTTAAACCATCGTATGGGAATAGATCCCTAGCGTGGACAAGCGGAGGTCATTGGCACGCCTTGACTGGAGATAGGGCACAACATGCTAAGTATCCTAGTTATGGAATGGCAGTTACTAAAACTAATAGTGAAAAGTTAATGTTGAGCTTGGATTTAGAGAATGATTTGTCCTCTTATACTTTGTTGTTTGATATTATGATAAATAAAGAAGAGAACAGCTCTAATACGCGGGCTCTTTATATAACAAATTGGGACAATCCTAATGGAGCATCAGATTTTAGTATAAATGCTTCATCTAGTAAGGCTTGGTTTAATGGAGTTGAAAGTTCATTCACGTTTCCTGAATCAATTTGGCAACGAGTGGTTGTTGTAAAAGATCAGACAACTGTGCGAGTTTATGTTGATGGAGCACTTAGTGCAACCTATACAGGTGTTACTGGTTCAAATATAGATAAGCGAGGAATTCACTTTTTTGGAGGAAGCGATAATAATTATATCTACGTAACGACTATCGCCCTTTACCAAGCTGCTTTAACTGAGCAACAAATAGAAAATATTGGCAAAACAATGCCAAATAGTAGATAAAAGTTTTTTTCAAACCTTTCTCTTGCCCCTCCTCGGAGGGGCTTTTTAAATTTTAAAAAAATGTGGTACGATAGGCAATGATTCTAGTACGATAGGCAAGGAAGAAAAGGCTAAAGAGGTGTTAACTATGAATATGTGGAGGCATTTATATGCAAAAAGAATTGAAGGGAGTTATCCCCGCATTAGTGACACCGTTTGACAATAATTTGAGACTGTCTACAGGTGCGTTAAAGGATTTGGTAAAGGGTTTAATTGAAGAGAATGTTGGGGGCCTTTACTGTTGCGGGTCCACAGGGGAAGCATTTTTGCTATCTCTTGAAGAAAGAAAAAAAACTGTTGCGGCTGTTGTTGAGGCTGCCCAGGGTAAGGTGCCTGTTGTCGTGCAGGTTGGAAATGTCAATGTTGATGAATCAGTAGAATTGGCAAAGTTCTGTGCATCAAACGGTGGAGTTGATCAGATTTCTGCATTACCTCCAATATATTATGGATATAAGCCTGCTGAGATTGTTAATTACTTTCAGATGATTATGTCAGCGACAGATCTCCCGATGATGGTCTACAATATTCCTCATTTGTCTGGGAAAAGCCTCTCTAGCTTTGGTGAGGTCTTTGAGGATCCTCGCGTAACAGGAATTAAGCATACTACTTCAGATTTTTATAGTTTGCACTCTATTTTGGAGAAAAAACCTGACTTAAAGGTCTACTTTGGTCAAGACGAGCAGGCTTTGTCTGGGCTTGCGATGGGGGCTGTTGGTATTATTGGTAGTACATACAATAATATGGCTGATCTTTTTGTTAAGTTGAGCACCCTTCATGCTTCGGGGGAGAATGTTAAGGCTCTAGCATTGCAGAAAGAGATAAATAAGCTAATAACATTGATAATTGAGTGTGGAGTCTATAACTCTGTGAAGTTTTTGGCAGGTGAGAAATTTGGAATAGATCTAGGTTCTGCAAGAGCTCCATTTTTACCATTAACTTCAGAGCAGAAAGGTAGACTTCAGGAGGCTTCAGCAAGATTGTATGAAAATAGCTAAGAAAAAATTAGAAGAAGAACTTAAAGATATCTTGGATTTCTGGTTATTAGAATCCTTTGACAATGAGTTTGGAGGATTTAGGGACTATGTCGATGCTGAGGGGCATGTAATTTCAGATCAGAAGGGGGGCTGGCTACAAGGCCGCTCGCTTTATATCTATACACTTGCTGCAAAATATTTTAATTCTAATGAATATGAGAATGTTGCGAGGCAGACAGCTGAATTTGTCATGAATAGGTGCATTTCCAAAGAGGGGCGGGTCTTTTTTCGCTATAGTCGCGAAGGAGATGGTTTGATCCTAAGGCGATATCTCTTTGCTGAAGTCTTTGCTGCGATGGGTCTCTTTGCTTATGGCTGGACCTTCAACGATGCTGAGGCGGTTTCTACTGCAAAGCGGTTACTTTTAACTATAGAAACGATGAAAAACTTCATGCAACCTAAGCATAATCCTGAGTTCCTGAAACTGAAAGGACACTCGATGACAATGATTCTTATAAATCTCTACCAAGTCTTCAGAGAGTTTTCGCCTAATTCAGAGAAGAGAGTTTGGACAGATAAGATAAATCTACAGATACGAGAGCTTTTTGATTTTTTCATTAAAAGAGAGACTCTTCTAATAATGGAGAGTGTTCTTGAAGATGGATCAATCTTGAATACCCCTGAGGGGCGGACAATAAATCCTGGTCACGGTATAGAAACTTGCTGGTTCTTGATGGAGGAGGCAGAGTTTCAGAACGATCCTAAACTTCTGAGAGAGGTTTTGCAAGTATTTGATTCAACTGTCGATTTTGGGTGGGATAATCGATATGGGGGGTTATTTTCATTTCTTGACTATAAAGGGCATACTCCAAATCAGGTTGAGTGGTCGATGAAGTATTGGTGGCCTCACAATGAACTAGTTTATGCTGCAGCCTTAGCCTTCAAGCTTACTGGCGATAAGAAATATGAGAAACTTTTTAAAAAAAGTTACAGATATACTATGAAAAAATTTCCAGATAGAAAGAATGGAGAGTGGTTTGGTTATCTTTCTCGCGAGGGGAAGGTGGTTCTTGACCATAAGGGTAACCATTTTAAGGGAATTTTTCATATCCCACGAATGTATCTGAAGTTGTTAGAACTTTGAGCATGTTATGTATTGTTTTAAACTCTTTACCTTGGTAGAGAGTTTTTTTTAAAAAAAAAAATAAATAAAAATGAAATTATTACTTATTCAATAGAATGAAAGATTTATTAACAAATATTAAGCAAAACGTTTTATTAAAAGATAATTAATTAAGCAAATAGGTTTTTAGTTAATAATATCTATATTCTTTTTCTCATATATTCTATTTGTGTAAAATTTTTTTCCTGAAAAACTATTGACATGTCATTCAGTGCTTTATAAATTAACTTATAAAATATTCATATTACAGGAGAAGTGATGAAAAACAAAAAACACAAATTGTTGTTTGCAGTAACTCTGTTTATTGCATTTTTGTTCGGATGTGACAAGGTGCCA
>JAFGXN010000011.1 GCA_016936615.1 Spirochaetales bacterium
AAAAGTTAATTTTATCAAAAATCTCCATAGGAACTCTTTAATAATCTATGATTTTTTGTTATATTTATACTTTAATTTTATTATCAAGCTAAGAATCTCTGAGTGTTTTTCTTCTCAATTCTCTATATATTCTTGAGTAAAACTACCATTTAGCTTATAATATCTTATATTTGGAGGCTAACTTGAAATCGATTGATAATTTTTTTGGGATTACTGCAAAGGGCTCTACTTTCAAACGAGAGATTATTGCAGGACTAACCACTTTCTTCGCGATGGTATACATCCTCAGTGTAAATCCATACTTTCTAAGCGAAGCTGGCATGGATGCAGGAGCAGTATTCACAGCATCAGCGCTCTCTTCTGCGATTGCAACACTATTTATGGCTCTTGTTGCAAGACTCCCCTTTGCACTTGCACCTGGTATGGGTCTAAATGCCTTCTTCGCATTCACTGTATGCGGTTCAATGGGTTACAAGTGGCAATTTGCACTTGCTGCTGTATTTGTAGAAGGAATAATTTTCATACTACTCTCTGTAATCGGAGTAAGAGAGGCTATCGTAACTAGTATTCCAGCTAATATACAAAAGGCAATCAGTGTTGGAATTGGAATTTTCATCGCTTTTATAGGTCTTTTTGGAGGCAACCATGGAATTATCAGACTAGGCACTCCAGAGACAGTTCCGCTACATGTATCAGCGCTAAATACTTTTCCAGTTATTATTACAATAATATGTATTATTCTTATAGGAGTACTACTCTACTACGATATCAAGGGCTCTATATTTATTGGCCTAATTGTTGGATCAATTCTCTACTATGGTATAGGTACACCTTTTGGCCTAATCAACAACATAGACGAGATAGCCACCTCTTTCAAGGAGTGGCAGATTGTTCCTAGTCTAATGCCAGTTTGGAAAGGATTTGCTGCCTTTAATTGGTCAGAGCTGCTGACACCAAACTTCTTAATTGTCCTGTTTGTCTTTCTATTTGTCGATATGTTCGACACTGTAGGCACTATCATCGGCGTAGCATCTAAAGCAAACCTAATCGATGAAGATGGACATATCCCTGGCTTGAAGGGCGCCCTCATGGCAGATGCAGTAGGTACGACAGTTGGTGCCTGCCTTGGAACAAGCACTGTTACTACCTATGTCGAGAGTGCTTCTGGAGTTGTTGCTGGTGGAAAAAGCGGGTTCACTGCTGTTATAGTCTCACTAATGTTCTTTCTTTCACTCTTTCTATCACCAATTTTTCTAGCAATTCCTGCTGCCGCAACTAATGCTGTCTTAGTAATTGTTGGACTCTTTATGATTTCTCCTGTCAAGCAGATAAATATCTCTGATCCAACCGAGGGCTTGCCTGTATTCTTGACAATACTGATGATGCCTCTTACATACAACATTGCTAACGGAATAATCTTCGGTGTGACATCATATGTTATCCTGAAGCTTTGCACAGGTCAGATTAAGAAGGTAAAAATTTCAACTACCATTCTTGCTGCTGTATTTGTTGCCTATTTGATTCTTAGAGCTGTAGACATTGTACCTGCACACTAAAAGCAGATAATTTTTTTTGTAGCCTGCAAGGAATTATACCTCCATGCAAATCAACAACTTGCAGGCTACTTTTTTTTTAAAAAAAAAATATCTTCACAATATATTTGCATATTCCAATACTTAATGTTAAATTCTAGACATGAAAAGAAAAACAATTATTTTTTTGACCGTGGCGGTTGCTCTATCTCTCTATAGTTGCAACGACAAGAACAAAATCGACGAACACTCTTCTAGAAATTCACTAGACTGGGTAGGCACCTATGCAGGAATTTTGGATGAAAATAGCTCCACAATTACACTAAATGGAGATGGAAGCTACCAGATCATGCAAGATTTCCAAGAAAAATCTAAAGGCACTGTGATTTGGAACAAGGAAGGTAATAAAATTTCCTTAGGCGAAGAGAAACTCTTTTTCTATGTTGGAGAGAACAAACTTGGACAGCTTGATAAGATTGCAAAAAAACAGGATTTCCCCACTAAAGATCTCTTCGCAAAGATAGATCTGGAAATTACAGGAACAGAATGGAAGCTTACTGAACTATTTGGCAAGAAAATCCCTGAAATAATCGAAAATGCATTTATAAAATTCGAAAAAGACCAACGACAGGTTCATGGAAATGGCGGATGCAACAGATTTATGGGTCAATTCAACATCGCAGAAGATAATCAGATAAGATTTGGTGCTCTTGCCTCCACAAAGATGTTCTGCAAAGATGCAATGAAGACTGAAAGCGATCTTCATAAGGCTCTCAGTGAAACAGTTAGATATTCAATTGAAGAAAATTCACTTTTTTTAATTGATAAAGCTAACAAAAAGATTGCAAAATTTATCAGAAGCTAATCAGATCACAATAGTTGAGAGAGACTTGGTCAACTACTTGATCCAAGTCTCATACTATTTCAAATTACAACTACTTCTCAGTTAGATTAAAGACCCCATCCCAATTCTCAGCTGGCGGCTTCTCAAGAAAGACTTTACATCGTTTGATAAACTTCTCTGTAGGCTTATCATCTGGCAAAAACTCATAGACCTTCTCAAAGGCAGCTGCTGCCTCTTTCCAATTACCTTTTTCAAAGATATCAAGAGCCTCTTCAAAGGTCGCAACCCCCTTCAAAGTATTCTCGTCTGCAATCTCCTTCTCTTCAACTAGCTCGTACAATCTAATCGGGTTGCTTATTCCAACTACTCTAACCCTATCAAGGCGTCGGCACAAGAATTTATGACCACCTTGATTATAGGTATCTTCGCTTATCAATAGCCATGTCCCATACTGCTTGTTAACACCTTCAAGCCGCGCTGCAAGATTAACCGCATTTCCCATGATTGTATAATCCATCTTTTTCATGGTTCCCATATTCCCGACAACCATATCACCAGTATTAATACCTATTCGAGTAAGCAGAGGCATATCAAGAAAACCTTCATCAGCCAGAACCCGATTAAGATTTGTCTCAGCCTTTTTCATCTTGAGTGCAGCAAGGCATGAGAGTTCTGCATGGTTATGAATATCAAGCGGCGCACCAAAGAAGCAGATAATTGCATCGCCCTCATACTTATCAATTGTTCCACCAAGATCTAATACAACATTACTAAGATCTGAGAGATACATATTCAGCAATTTTACCAAATTCTCAGGTGTCAATTTCTCTGAGATTGTGGAAAATCCCTTAACATCTGTGAACATCGCTGTCATATGCTTTTTCTGTCCACCAAGTTGCAACGATTCAGGATTCGCAACAATATTCTCAATTACCTGAGGCGAGAGATAATGGCCAAATGCATTACGGATAAAGACTTTTTCTTTTGTAGAAAGCGCAAAGGTATAGACATATATTCCAGTAACTGTGAGAAGTTGCGCAAGGAGGATTTCAAATGGAAAAATATAGATATCAGCAGCAACAAAGAGTATTAAGAAAAAGAGAAAGCTTACAACAACAATGCTAAATCCAGCAACAGCCTGCCAGTAAGATTTTAAACGCGGCAAGAGTATAGTAATCAGAAGCAACAATACCAAAGCAATTAGAACAGAATAGTAGTGATGGACCTCTTTGATAAAGTACTGGTTCAAAATAGAATTTATGACCGAAGCGTGAGTTCCCGCATTCTCGAACTCGCTATCGAAGGGATTAACGCCGCGGTCAGTTGTAGATGTCGCGGTATTCCCGACAATGCAGATCGACTCTGCAACAGAATCACCTATCAATCTGCGAGTCTCTTTCAGTCCTGCGACACGGGTGTTCACATCTTCGAAAAAGGTGCTCAGATCTGTGGCATAATCTAAATACATCTTCGCCTCTTCCTCGCCTAACCCGTTAGCAAAGCTTACAAATTTATTCACAAACTCACCCGCATTTTCATCAGAAAAAAACTCTTCACAGGCTAGATAGAAATTTATCTTTGACTCTCTGTAGCTTGCAAGAGCATCTTCATCACGACGATTCTCTAAAAGGTAATTCTCTAATAATTTATACTCATTAACATACTCAAATGGATGTTTAAGCGAAAGCTCAGGTGCATACCCCTCGGCTACAATTAAATCAATGTCATGAATTAAGTTTTTTTCCTCATCAATATATTCAAGCAGATACCAGTATGAGAGGTGTCGATACGAGTCAAAAAATGTCTTCTTAGGCCATTTAATTAGAAACCGACCCTTAGAATCTAATGGGATAACAATATCGCCAACCTCCTGACCATCAAGAATCCCACCCTTCATCACAATTCTACTCTTATAGATCTCTAGTTCAGGCTTGCCAAGATAGTTATAGACAGCAGCAAAGGCAAGTTGCGGAACATAGTAATCCTTATATTGGGCAAAAAGTTCAACCCTTCGACGCTTTCCATCGCTATCGATGACCACATTTGAGAATCCTAAACCTAACAATCCATCTAAAATTGATGGCTCGACCATTCTAATACCTGGCGAGGGTTTGAGAGCTTTTTTTCCGATTTTAATATCCTGATAGACCTTCTCCCCAAATAGTTGATAGAGTTCTGGCTGAATAAAGCTAGAATCTTCCTTCAATAGGGTCACAGCAGAAATTCCATAGCCAAATCCGCCTAAGGCCTTCCCAAAGTACCAGTCATTATCGAAGACTCCCGACTCAATTGTACTAATCAGTGAGTTTTTTTCCTCATCTATAAAATCAACAGTATAACCAAGGTAATCCCCCATGTCGCGAGCCTTAATCCTTCCTGCACTAAATGAGTCAGAAAGCTGATTTATTGACTGGCTAAGCGAATCAAAGCTCTTATCAATTCCATCAATTACATTATCTTGGAAAAAATCAGGGTCCACGTAGGATGGGCTTTTTTCAGAAAACTCAATATCAAATACAGCAAACTTAGCGCCAAACTCAGCTAGCGCAAATAATCCATCGCCATAGATTCCCCGACGCCAGGGCCAGACAGCTCTTCGCTCAATTGCATCATCATCAATATCAACTAGCACAATAGACTCAGACTCCACTGGAGATTTTGAAGCGCGCAAAAATAAATCATAGAAAAAATAATTTATCGACGGAGCAAAGTTCGCAAAGACCATCACAGAGGTCAGAACAAAGGCTATCACTGGTATTAAATATATTAGTGAAATTTGCTTTTTTTTACTTTTCTTTTTTTCCATAAAAACCTCAACTTTATGATGAATTTTAACAGAATATCTAAAAAAAAGCACTTATTTTTTAAAAAAAATGAGCTATAATTAGTAATGTGATTGATTATTTTTTGAAGTTGTATGTATTATTATAGATAAATATGGAGGAAAATTTGAAAAGTAACAAGATTTATTTTTTAATAATTGGTCTTTTGATGCTTTCTGCAAATGCTATATTTGCACAATCTAATCAACTTATAGATTCTATTGTGGCAAGAGATAAGGCACTTCTAGGAGAGTCAGCGCTGATAATTTTACAGGCTGCAGAACTAATTGACCTTAATGCAACATCTGAGGATGCTATGGGTTTCTTGGAGAATGAGAAATGGCTTAAGAAACTTGATGCAGATAGATCTATCAATCAAGGCGAGCTTTGCCTTTTAATTATGATGGCGTTTAAGATTAAAGGTGGGGCGATGTTCACAATGACCCGCGCACCAAGATATGCTGCACGAGAACTTGCTGCAATTGGCGGGCTTACAGAGAAGACAAGCCCCTACAAGAGTGTCTCTGGTCAGGAGGTAATGATGCTGCTAAGCTGGGCGCTGGATTTTACACAGAAAGGAGAGGCTGAATGAAAAATTTTAAGCTAACACTACTGTTTGCCCTCTTTTTTGCATTATCGATTGGAATCTATGCGCAGCAGGATGCTGCAACAACTGAGGATGCTGCAACAACTGAGGATGCTGCAACAACTGAGGATGCTGCAACAACTGAGGATGCGAAAGAACAAGAAGAGTCAGATTCTTCAGAGAAAAAGTCTGAAGCAACTGCGGATTTTGGTTTTCTCATCACTAACGAGACTTCATACTTCAATGATGGTTCTGGGTCTGGTACGACAATGGGCGTGGGAGTTATTCCAGCACACCAGGCTAGACAAAGAAATATTATAGCTGGCTGGGTAAATGTTGATTTTGCAGAAAACTTCTCATTTTCCTTTGGTGGACATTTTCTCATGTCGACATTTTACAACGAGTATGATGGTCTATACCCGTTCATCTATTCTGGGAATATTGATAGCCTGGGATTTTCTGGGTTCTTTGGATTGAACCAGGAGATTCTCAAGGGAGTCTCTTTCAGCGTCGGGCGATTCTTTTTCGAAGACTTCACCCGCAAGGTTGCGACTCTACCGATTGATGGGTTCTCGACCTCGCTGATGTTTCAAGATTTTGATATCTCGCTAACAGCTGGATATACTGGTCTGCTCTTCAGCCTATCTAACCCGATTACACTCTCCTACAACGATGTAGCAAAATCTCCTAATTTCTCAGAAGTTCTAGGTCCACAACGCCTAATTGGTGAGTTTAAGATTTCTACTCCTAATCTCTTCAAGAATCAAGCCTTTGATTTTAATATTCTGTTTCAGAAAGATTTTTGGGAATTTTTTACAGATATAAATGTGGTTGATGCTACCACACTAGATAGAACAAAGGGTGGAATAACCGACACTGTATACTTCGGAGCCCAGCTCTCAGGCTATATGACAAATCAACTTTCATACAGCTTTAACACATACCTATCTACTGGAACTGTTACCTCATTTGTCGATAATAAGTATGAAAAATCCCCCATTCTAGCAGGGATGGTAGGATTTAACCTTAGCGGATTTTTTAAAGAGGCAAAATATTCTCGATTCAACCTGGATATAAACTACTATTCCGGAGATAGCGACTATGACAGCTTCTACGAGGGCAATACTGCTAGCTATGCTGGATATTTCTTACCAATTACAACTAACCAGCGTGAAGTTCTTGTATTCAATCCAATCTGCAGCAATATCACAACATTAAAGGTTGGCTACAGCATTATGCCTCTCAAGGATATTGCTGATATAAATAATGCTCTAGAGAATTTTACACTCGGAGTAAACCTCAAGACCTTTCTAAGATCATCTGCTGGACCAATCTTTGCTCAGAATATTAACTCAAGCTCTGAGAGCATCTATATTGGAACCGAACTTGATTTTAACATTGTATTGCTAGCTCTATCAGATTTTAAATTAGGGATGCAGCTTGGAACTTTTTTTCCAAGTACTGACTTATTTGATTCAGCACGGAACAAGCCTCAAACAGAGCTAAGGCTGGATTTCGCGCTAACACTTTAATTTTTATAGGAGTTTTTATGAAAAAACTAATCGTTACTGTAGTCTTTGCACTACTGAGCATCTCAATCTTTGCTAATCCACAAGCAAAAATAAGCTTGATTCGTGGTAAGGTTGAGATTCAAGACAAAAATGGCAATTGGATTGCTGCAAAAGAGAACATGGAAGTGCCGTTGCAGACTATGATTTCAACCGGATTCAAATCATCAGCTGTAATTACAATAAATGAGATTAACATGACTGTGAGCCCTCTTACACGGCTGAAGATTGAAGAGTTAGAACAAAAAGGAGATACTCAGAGTACTGCTGTGTTCCTACAGAGTGGCAAAGTGAAGACCGAGGTCAACTCAAAAGAGAAGAAACACGATTTCAAGTTCCGAAGCCCAGTATCGACTGCGTCAGTTAGAGGAACTGTCTTCACGTTCACAGGCAGAACTTTGATAGTACACATTGGATCGGTAGATTTTTATAACAATATTGGTCAAAGAGTTAATATTGCGACAGGGCAAGGGTCGCTTGCGACATCGCAGAGCAGGCCTACATCACAACAGACAACTCAAGGGCAAGGTGGAAATCCAAACTTTGTCGAACAACTTCTTACCCAACTTGAGAACCAGTTCAACTTCCTTAAAGCAACTGGTAATATAATAATAACTATTGAGTTCCCAGAATAAAGATTGATTAGATTCAAATGCACTAAAAAAACCCTCCACGCGGAGGGTTTTTTATTTATGGTGTAATTGAAAACTCCTCTAAGATTATTGGAGCAGGTGGAATTGCAGGATTGCCAACTCCAATCCTTGAAAATATTAGATAAGGACCACGAGTAGTAGTACTAAAATTATGGGAAGATGGTGCACCAGGTATCAATGTAACGTTCTTATCTACAATAGATATCAATCCAAAATTAGTATTATAACCTGTAGTATTAGAGTTAAATCTGATATGTGCAGCATACTCGCCCACATCAAGATAGACTACCTGATAAATAAAAACATCGTATGGCGAGACATCTGGAACATATTTCAACCCTGAGCCCAAAGAGACTAACGATGGAGATCCTGTAGTCAACAGGCCTCTTTGTGCAGAAGATGTTACATAGTGCCAAGCAGCAGGATCTGGAGCCACAACAGTAAAATTACTATTTAAAGGAGAATATCTCGGAGTATCATTTGAGAAAGTCGTACCAATATCTAATTTTGTATAATTGCCATTTGCTAGAGGAATAGGAATACCCCGTATATCTGTGGTAACCTTGGGAAGCGAAGCAAGATTACCATTTAATTCAGAACTATCTCCACCACGAATCATAGGATTTCCAAATACTGGAACAAAATTAGTTGCAACCTCCTTAAATCCATCAGCTGTAAACGGGAAATTCAATGACTTGAGAACAAGATCACTGCCCTTAAAAAGAAGAAGCTCCCTATCAAATATTGTGCTCTGCAAATCAGCTTGAGACTGTCCTCCTATCATCTTTAAAGGTAGTTCTTCATACTTAAATCCTCCACCTACGAAGATAATATTTTTATCTGAATCTTTCTTCGCCACAGTCACATCAGAAACACCTAAGTCGATAAGGCAATTATTCATATGCGAAGCGGAGAAAAACCCATAGTCATATCCAACCCCATTAGAAATAAACGCATTATTAAAAATGTTATACCCAGACGGACCTGAAAAAAAACTAGAAGAGCTTGGTCGCGTAGTCACATAGAATGTATTATTGTAGATATGATAAGATGGACTAGATGAAGAGAAAAACTCATTATCATCATAAGATAGATTGTACCTATAAAGAGTATAACCACTGCCTCCAAAATTTTGATACAATCTGCTATTTAATTGAGTAATATTATTCTCAATAATAACAGGTGCTCCAGATGAATCTACTTTAAGATTGAAAACTGTACTATTCTCTTTAAAATAATTCTGAGTAACCAATACGCCATAGGAAGAATCTATATTTATTGCAGAGTTGGTAACCTTCTCAAACCAAGAGGTTCTGATAGTAATGTCATGGCTTGAACCTAAAACATCTATACCAGCATCAGCTAAATGGAATTTTATCCCTTCAATAACTACATTTCTAGATGATTGCAAAGTGATTCTCGAAGTTGATTCAGGCGAAGCTCCATACCCTTTAATGGTTAACGGAGAATCTCCCTGATAATTGTTTATATTAAAATTTTCAGATATTTTTACTATATTAACAACCATTCCTTCAGGAATATTCCATGAGCTACTCAATTCTACAGGCTTAAAAGGGTTCTCTGCACTACCTCTAATATAATCCTCAGAACCAGCAGGAATAACATTAGAGACCCAAAGCTCACCTCTCACATCAAAATTAAAGATAGACTCATAATTTATCCCTTCATGGACAAAAGCTAAATGTCCGGAGTATACTCCAGGATCAAGAGGTAAAGTCAAAGTATGAGATATAGTCAACATATCGCCCCAATCATAGGGTCCTTGATTAACACCATCAACAGCTGAACCATCTTTAAAAATCCTAAAGTAATACTCATCGATAAGTAACTCTGGAACTCTAGTAAAGACAAAGCTTGGAAATGAAGAATAGGTAATATTCCCAAAACAGAGATCCCCAACCATCTCAATTACTGGCAAATCAATACCAACTATCACTACAGGAGCAAATAATTCTAGCTCTTCTTCTCCATTACAAAAGTAAAATCTAAGCTCACCTGCAATCTCTCCTGCATCCTTACTTGAATCAAATCCATCGACAGTAGTAACACAGACCTCGGAAATGAGACTACACCCGCCAACATCTTCGCAAATAATCCCATTAAACTTCTGTTGATTTAAATACTCTTCTGAGACTTCTTGATCTTTTTTAATAAAAAAACTATATCCCTCTCGCAATTTAAATATTGGCTTATCATTAGAACCTACAGATGAAACACCTTCGCCAAGCAAATTTATTGTAAACTTTGGATACTTTGTATTGTTTAAAAATATTATAAGTTTTCCATTAAAAGAGATTGGAGATATTGGACAAAAGGTCACCTTAAACTCGACCTGATCTGCATAGTAGCCCTCCCCTATCGAAGTGCCATCCTTACCTGCAAGGTAAAAAGCTTGATCTTTAGACTCTACCGGTCTCTCCCAGACTGCCTTAAATGCTTCACCGCTGAAAGTAAAACCATCAATCCTAATTGGGCTCTCCTGGCTGGTAATACGAAAGATCTGCTCTTTACAAGTATCAACATCAACTCGACCCATATTTAAGACAACTGAATTGTTATCATGACTCCCCCAGTAGATAGAATCGCCTTCACTATCTAACTTTAGGGTAACATCATTGTTTAATGAATCAAAAATTGAACAAGAAAATAGACTTGCAACTAAAAAAAACGAAAATACACAAAAATTTAAATATCTATACATAGGAACCTCCGAAACTTTTTATGCTCACTACTTACTTACATATTTTAGAACATATTCAAATCATGTCAATATTATGGGGTTATTTTTGAAGTAAACACAGAAAAAACTCAGAAAAATTAATTACTAAACTAAAAAAGCCTCCTCGAAAGGAGACTTCAATATATTATTTACTCTTTTTACTAAATCGTGAACATAATCTCTTTAGCTTGCAACATTTCTCACGCTTATCAAGCAGACCAAAGCAAGCCTCAACCACAACAGGATTCTCAACCTTTGTCAAAAGGCTAAATATGACTGTGGAAATTCCTGAAATTGGAAACGCATACACTAGCGGGTTGACATATTGCAAGACAGATCCAGTAGGAAAGATTGAATCTCGACCACAAAGCAATTTAGCCAGACCAAAGATCTTCGCCTCCGGACCATGCATCAAGAGATAGCCAAGAATAACTACAAACAAACCTGAAAGAATCCCAGCTATACAACCTACTCGAGTAAGCCTTTTCCAGAAGAGCGAAGCCCCATACGGAAAGAGAAAACCCGAAGCCATTATCCCGAAAAAGATTGCAGTTGCTCGAGCAATTATACCAAGCTCTCCTTTTGCATCTCCGAGTGTGAAAGAGAGGACAACAGTTACTAAGATTGCAAAGATAACACTAAAGCGTGAGATCAACATTGTCTTTGCCCTGAATTTTTTCCCAAATAGACCTTCGATTATATCCCGACTGACTGCTGTACCAATAGCATGGAACTGGCTACTTAGAGTGCTCATCGCAGCAGAGATCATCACCAACATGAACATATACCCGAACCACTTCGGCATAGCATTTGCAATATACATTGGAATTATATTATCCGAACTCCCAGCTGCAGCAATCGCAATCTGTCCGCTCTCGTTGAAGAAATAAAGGTTCGAAAGTGCTCCAACTGTCAGCGGTGTACCAACTGTCACTAAGAGAAAGAGACCGCCAATAAAGACTGCTCGATTTAACTCTTTGTTACTCTTAACTGTCATATACCGCACACATAGTTGTGGTTGGGCTAATACTCCAATTCCAACACCAAGCACTAACGAGGAGTAGATCATCCACCATAGCGGAGAGTTTGCAGCAGGAGAAGCTGTCCAACCCTGATGTCCTATCGCCTGTAAGCCTTGAGGAACCTGATCTGCAATCTCTAGCAGACCAGAGTGCGCAGCAGTTACACCTCCAAGCTTTGCATAGGATGCGATAAGAAGAATTATCATCCCAACAAACATCAGAGAACCCTGCAGAGCATCTGTATACATAATCCCTTTAATTCCACCCATGATAACATAGATTGCTACCATAATAGAAAAAAACGCAATTGAAACCTCGTAGGAGATGACAGAACCTGTCAAACCAGTTAATATTCGTGACGCACCCATAAGAACTGCAGCAGTGTATAGTGGCATAAAAAGGAAGATTACACAACCTGTGATAATCTGCACAAACTTAGAACTTACTCTAGCCCCAAGAAACTCCCCGAAGGTATGAGAATCAAGATACAAACCAAAGGTTCTCGTCCTCTTGCCAAAGACTATAAAGGCAATAAAGGCACCGACAAAGATATTAAGAAATGGCAACCACAATAGGCTCAAACCAAATTGACCAGCCATTCCACCAAAGCCAACAATTGCAGATGTCGAGATAAATGTAGCGCCATAGCTTAATGCCATTACAAATGGATGAGAATTCCTTCCACCCAACAGATAATCTGACGACTTACGTGTAGATCTATAACCGATATAACTGAGAAGTCCAAGTATGCTGATATAGAGGATTACAAGAGGTATTAATATAAAAAAATTCATAGTCCACCCACCTCGCTGTCAATATCATCTTCTTCTTTGTCCCATTTACTCTCTTCCTCAAGCTCCTGAGGCGAGATCTCTCCACCCTTATTCCAATTCAATGCACCGTAAACTAGACAAAATACAGCAGCAAAAAAAAGGAAAAAAAACATAACAATAATAGTAGGATCTTTTATTCCAAACATTCAAACCTCTTTTATTTTACACATTATATTACTATAACTCTAAAATATAGAAGAATGCAATGTTTTTTTTTGAAAAAACTAGGGTTTTTCTTGATAAATAGAGAGATAGCCCATTAAGGGCTAACCAATCAATCTCTTTGGGTTATTACAATGTCATCAATAGCTAGAATAGCCTTCTTTGAAAGGAGGTTATTTATAAAATTACTAAGAACTCCTCCAGCCTCTGGTGTAAGACGTATCTCAACCACAATAACTACTGCCCCACCCTCATCAACTCTGAAATCGATATTCACAGGATCACCCGAATCAAGAATGCCACCATCAATACTTTGCGAAGAGACAGGAATATTTCCAACAAAGCTAGAACCCCCTACAGGGAAGAGAGCAACAGTCAAGTCACAAGGTAATTTATCTGATTCCACAAGGCCTACTGAAAGATTGTAATTACTGTTTTTTTCTAGGTAAACAGTCTGATATAGATATATTCTATCTGACTTCAAGCTCGCGTTTGGCTTAAACTTCAAAGAACCTTGTCCATTACATGGACGCTCATTATTTATAGATAGAAAAAACCCAGGCTGTGAGTTTAACACACCAACAAGTCCAGGATTTGCCCCGACAGAAGCTACAGAATATCTCCAGCTAGAAGGTGCTGCTGTAGTAAGCTCAAAGTCTCCATTGTGCGGAGTAACCCTTAGATCGCCATTAAAGGCTAAAGCACCAATATCGACCATAGCAAGATCACTACCCCCAAAAGACTTCTCAGCAGGAATAAAATCCAAAGCAGCAATCCTTCCAGAATCGCTATATCCAGAACCAATTACAGGACTCCCTATAATTGGAACAAACTTCTCGACAGATTTAAACATCTTCTCTAATTCTAATGGGAAACTAGGCAACTGTAGAGTTGAAACAACTGGTATATTAAGCAGATTCCTATCATGACTTATCGAAGAGTTTATTCCCAACACCAAATCATTATTAACAAGAACAAATTGCTCATTGAAACACTCATTGTTAACAGAATAATCTGTGTCAAGATCATACTTAGTATAAA
>JAFGXN010000114.1 GCA_016936615.1 Spirochaetales bacterium
CTCCACACTCCGCCATACGGCGAGGTTAGCTTGAAGAAGGGAATAATAATCTTCCACGGCTGGGAATTAGTTTATCTGGAAGAGGTTAAATGAGCGCTTTCTGTTTGATTCCTCATAATTCTATGTTATTATTTGAAAAAGTTTATTTATTGTAACTGCAATTGTTAGTTTGGGCAAGCGAGTGGGTGAGGAGAACTTAAAGATTGTTTCTTTGGTTCGCAGATCATATTAATAATGTTAAGGATGTTTAGGTATGGAAAATAAATTTGAAAAAAAAATTATTATAAGTTTTTTTATTGTTTTCATTGTATTTTCTTGTAATGAAAAAACTATTTATCAAAAATGGAATTCTAAAATTTCAAAAAGATATCAGGTTGTTGATAGTATTATTAAAGATAAAACTATGTACTTGAAAAATAAAGAAGAGATTATATCTTTGTTAGGAAAGCCCCAATCAGTTTATAATGATGGAAATATCTTTAGTTATTATTGTGGTATGTCTATATATATGGGAATCAGTTTTAAAGATAGTATTGTTGAAGATATTTGGAGATATGAAAATTTTTTTAAAGACAAATTCTCTAAAAGTAAATGGGAGAATGAAGAGTATAGGTTTGAAGTTGTTGATGATTTGATTTCAAATTATTTGAAGATTGGGTGTACAGAGGACTTCATTGTAAGTTTATTAGGTTTACCTGATAAAAAATATAACAATTGCTTGTATTATAATATTGGGATTGGTTATTCTGGCAATCTTATGGATCCTGACTGGTTGATGTTATGTTTTGAAAATCAGTATCTTCATAAAATTGAAATTATTGTTTATTAATAATTGTTTCGAACCATATTTGACCTGCTATACGAATCCTGTAACACATTGACCCAATTTGATATAAATTAAAGAGATTTTGAAGCCATTAATAAGCCAAGGACTTCTGAAATTAACATTACCAGATTCTCCAACAAGCCCTAATCAGAGGTATTATTCTGAGGATGAGGAGTAGTTTTTGCAATTTTTCTGTTTGATTTACTATAATTCTATGTTATTATTTGAAAAAGTTTATCTATTGTAGCTGCAATTCCTGGTTTGGCAAGCGAGTGTGAGATCATTGGGTAATGAGGTAATCAAGTGAAAAAATACATGTTTTATTTTTTTTTATTTATGATGTTCGGATGCAAGTCTAATCCAGAAGTCTATCTTCTAACGGAAAGTTGGGATGCTGGACGAGTCAGCGGTGAAGTTATAACGCTAGTGACTATCGAATCGGTTTCCAGGGATGAGGTTGTGTTTATTTATGAAAAATCCATGCCTCCTTTTGGAGAATATTTAAAGTCCAGAATAACTGGGATTTTTTCTATAGATAAATATTCCTTTGATTTCCTTGACCCATGGTCTAATCATGGCTTTGGTACTATCCAATTTTTCAAGGATCACATCGTTCTAAGCGTCGATTGCGATTCATTTTCTGATCAAGGCAAGAATATCGGCCGGCTTTATGGTTTTACAAAGAAAATACCTAGGCATAGAGGTAGGGGTCAAAAGGTATTTAAATGAAAGATAGAATATTACGTAAAAATCATATTTTTTGTACTTTAATGTTGATGATATTTTTTTCCTGTTCTCAGAGTGAAATTTTTTATATTTCAGAAAAGAATTATTTAAACAGTGATTTGGATTTTTCCTATCTGAAAAAAATAGATACTTCTGGTTGCTACAATAAGATCTATGATTATACAGAAATAAACAAAGCTATTGCGGGAAATATTAAAAATAACATTTACGATTTATATGATACAGAGAATTTACAGCCACTTGGAACGCTGCTTTTTCATGACAGAAAATTTATAATTGATAACAATTTTTACTGGATTGAAGAAGCCCCATCCACAATCTATAATAGACTCTTGTCATCTATCAAAGATAGCAACGCTGTAGTAGAATGCTTTGCCCCTTTTCAATATCTCGCTAATTCAAATTTCAAAGGGTCATATTACGAGTCTCTTACAAATCATACTTTTAGCTCAAGCCAGATTGAATCTATTTTAATCAACGCAGATTATTTAAAAATATCAAAACTTAAAGATAATAATACCTTTACTATTACCACAGTAAAAAATCAAAGTCGAAATATTTTTTCATTCATCATAGCTGAAATTAGCAACTCAATTTTTCAGGAATTAAATGGTAAATACGAAATATTACTTATCGATGCAACACTTAACTATTCATTCATAGAAAAGAACAAATATCCCGTTCCTTTCTGGTTTATGCGTAATTTAATATATGGAATCATGGATGAAGCGAATACTTCTACAAGTTGATTGATACTGTTCTTTACTGCTGAAAGATACAAATTGGTATTACAAAAACAAAGCCTCTGGGAATTTCCCTTTAAGTTCCCTCTACATAAAATATCTCGTCAGAAATCAGTAAAAGTTAAAATTTAGTGAGGAAAAGGATAATTATTATCACTTTTATTCGAGAAAGAGTTTGATTTGGAGAAAATGGACTATTGACAGATTGAATGTTAACGATTACACTTTTTATTCGGAGGCGTTATGAAGCAATACTTAATTATAATTTTCACCTTCCTTCTTTTAGGATGTCCTTTTGGTGAGGGGAAGCTAGCTGTTAAAATTGAACGGATTAATACAGAGAATACAGATTCTGAAGAGGTCCTAGTATATAACCAGGTAGCATATGTGATTTATGCAGGGGATAGTGCTAATGCAGAAGAGACAGCGAGGAGTCTTTCTACTAATCCCTCAAAATTCTTTTCTTCACGCAGCGCAGAAGAAATACCAGAAGAGTCTGAGAAAATGTGGACTTTTCGTATTTTCAATGAGTTGGGAGAACTAGTTGGAAAGGGTGATATTGATCCTGATAAGCCCTATTTTTCTTTCAAGTTCGATCAGGTCGGAACTTATTCAATAGAAGTAATGGTTGTAACTGAGACTGATTACGGTATTGCGACAATTGAACAAAAAGTTACATCTAATGTTTTACCTTTAGACTGGAAATTGTCTGATGGAGGTAATAATCAGGCTTTTGTTGCCGGTGGTATTAAAAAAGTTGAAAATGAGTTTTTAAATGACCCTTGGGAAATCGATATCACTTCGATTTTTGACTTCGGGCGGAATATTAAATCACTGGATTTGCGATTGCTTAAATATACCCAAGAAGGGTTGAAAGCTTTTTATTTTGAATCGAATGTTTATGGGAAAAGAGTAATTGAAAACTCAGCTCTAGACTATGGTCGCTATAAAGTGGTTGTAACAGTTCATTATTATGATGGGAGTTCTGCCATTGTAGAGGATGATGTTACATTGATGGATCCTAATAATCCAGTTTTTATAAGTTTGACTCCATCTCGTCTAGATGACTCTTATGAAAATAAAATTAATGTAAGTGCTACTATACAAGCAGATCAAATAGAAGAGATTGTTCTCTATCGGCGAACCTATAGCGGAAGAGAAGCAGGTGTCCATCCCTTAGGAAATCCTAATTATGATGGAACAGTTACTTATTCAAAGGTAGGAAAAGCTCTTCCTTATAACGAAGATGAGATCCCTGTTTCTATCGTTGAGAGTGCTGATGAAATTACACCAGAAATGACGGCTGTTTACAATAAGCAGACTCAGCAGCTTTCTTACTTGGATCCGATGCCACTATATGAATATGACAGTAATGGTAATGCATCTATTCTTTTTGAAAAAGATTTTAAGTGGACTTATGCACAATTTGATAGAGAGGCTTGGAAATACATCTTGCGCAAAAAGATGTTTGATCTTGAAAAAGCGGTTAGCGTGTATTATAAGGTGAAGGTTACAACGGATAAGGGCTCTGTAACATCACTGGATGTAGCTGGTGTTCCTTTTCTGGGAAAAAATGAAATGATGCAGTTCTCGATGTGGGTAAAAGAGGTTGCTATGAACCGATTGTGGCATCTACAGGTTCCTAGATATTGTTATGACGAAACGTCGTCTTGGCTTCCTTCTGGACAGAATTTTCAGGATGCACAAAGACAAGGTCGTGTCTATTATGGAGTTTCCGGAACCTTAAATAAAAGTGGAAATGGAAAAATCATTAACTATTCAGATTTTCCAGGTGTTGTAATTAATACAATTGATGATATTTACATTAAAGTTCCAGGTATCACGGATCTAAAGCCTAATCAACGTAGGGATTATTATCTTTACTATAGTGTCGATACACCGGATCTTTTTGGAAAAATTAAATGTAAAATAGATATTGATGTTCGGGATTTTACCCTTCAATGGGGTATGTGGTGGGGATATGGATCTATTGAAGTTGAGTATCCGAACCATGAAGGAACAATAAAAGCTTTTTCTTTGAATCCAGATGAACTAAAGGCTATAATGCCGGGAAATAACGGGGACTATGGTGCTTTTCCAGGATACGGTTATGATGAATGGGACTGGATTGGAGGTCCACAAGTTGGAGTAGATGGAAACGAAGATCATAAGTCTACTTGGACTCGAATTAATTTTAAATATCCACCGACTCCCGGGGATTCTCAGAATGGCTATTGGCAGAGCAAAGAAGGCAATTGGTCAATGTACTACGAGGTGAACTAATGAAAAAAATATTTTTACTGATAATTATAACAATCTGTTTAATGGGGTGTCCTGAGTGGACCGCCCCAGATAATATTCTGGATAAAATCGATGGAGATGTTATTATAGGTTTTGAATCTTTTCCATCTCAGTGGACGAATCTAACAAAACCTGTAACATTAAAGCCTAATTTTGCCTCGCTCAGTTTTTCAGAAGATCCCGATGCAAATTTGAAAGAAATAGAGGCCTTTAAGAGTGCTGTTAAAGAAATTCGGTGGAGAGTTTATAATGTTTATACTCTGGAATCAAAAATTCAAACATCAGAGGGTAAAGATTACTTTGTTGGAAACGAAATCAGTATCCCTCAATTGGATCCTGAACATTATAGAATTGAGATGATTTTTGTTCTAGAAGAAGGCGCTAAGCCTAATGGTTGGAATTCTCGAACATTTATCAAAGAGTTTATAGTTATGGCGAGTGGTCAAATTGAGAATATGATTGTTCTGGGACTCGGTTTAGATGCTGAAAATAATTCTCAGGATACCGGGTATAGGGATGATGATGGAGTTACAAAGATAAATAATGATTTAATAATCAATTGTCAGGTGATTTCTGAAATCACAGAAGAATCTAAGTTTGAGGTCGTGATTAAGAAAAAAGATCTGATAGAATCTACTTCTACTGTTATTCGAACATTGCCTGTAGATAATGAATTAATTGATTCAGAAGGTAGGTTTTCAGTCCTTTTTGAAAAAGATGCTAATGCTGAGCAAATTGATGATGGATATTATGAAATATTGTTAACAGATGGCTCAAAAGCATCAAAAAAATGGACTCTCAAAATTGATACGGTAGCTCCTGTGATTGAGTGGACAAATACTTTTCCTAATGATTCGGAAACTGGTCAACCTGCAGATACTTTATCTTTAGACTGGGATTCTGATGTCACTTTAGTGAATACTTATTGTTTTATTAAAGGTAATGAAACATTGGCTTTAGAAACAAGGAGAATTCTGCAGCATAATTTCCCTCAGTCTTTTTATGATGAGGTTAAAAATGCTTCTTTTGAACTATTCAGTAGCCGTTTAGGTGGCGAACAATATGCCCAGGTGGATGTTCAGGATGAAGCTGGAAATATTTCTAATGCAATTGCTCGATCAATAACTGTCAATTTTCCTGCTTGTCCAACCGTTGTGAATGGAGATTTTGAAAATGGTTCAGGTTTCCCTGCCGATAATTGGGGAAGCTGGGGGGCTAAATACGCGTACAGTGCTGGCGAAGGCGTGTTGTCCGACTGGTACGGACTCGTTGGAACCGAAGATTTGAATTATTCTGAAAATATTGATCACTATCCTGGTTTTTTAAATACTTCAATCCTTGGATATGATGGTAAGGTTTGCCTTGGTCCAGCTTTATATGGCGATAAAGAAAAGGCACCATCTGATATCAGTGCGGCTAACAATATGCTTCTTGTTTTTGGAGGAGCTAGCGATCTTTCTCACTGGTGGCATACCGTCGGTCATGTTATTTCTCCAGTTAACTTTAAATTGAAGGAGAATTGTTACAGGCTTAATCGGGGTGTAATTTATAAACTTAGTGTTGATGCAAAATACAATGAGAACTATGGATCATCAGCAAGTGATAGTCAACCAATTAAGGCCGGCTTTATTATTCAGGAATTTGGTTCTGATCATTCAGCAAGTTCTATTCCCGGATATGACAATTATGCTAATTATCCAAGATTGGCTGGAGCTTTCCTAGATAAAACTAAGCATTCTGATAGATCTTGGAATACTCTATCGTTTGAATATTATGCTGTAAATGAGATTTATATCGTTTTAAAACTTTTTCAGAATGGTGCAGGATCTGAAGATTGGGGATCCCATCATGAGACATGTTTTGATAATGTTAAAATTGAAATCGTAGGTCCGACTGTTTTGGACGAAATTCAGACGGTCTCTTTCTAATTACTTTTATTCAAGCTCCTTCGATTAGAAGGAGCTTGAATTATTTATACTGAAAAGCTGGCGATGGTGCAGAATTGTACTTCTGCTTGCGCTAATCGGGCTACTTCCTTGCCAGCCGTTTTAACTTCTTATATTTTTTTATTTTTGTCCTCCTGGCAGTGCACAGCATTGTTCAATCTATTTTACATTTTTTCTTCGTTATTTATTTATCTCGCACTGCCCTCGTCGGACGGATTAGTTCATTCTGAACTAATCCCTATTGACAAAAACATTATTTATTACTACTATTTCTATAGAATTAGTAGTAATAAAGAGGTTATATGAAATTATCGACTAAGGTCAGATATGCGACAAGATTTATGATTACTTTGGCTCAGCGTTATGGGGGGGATTCTGTCTCCTTGAAGGATATCGTTGAGAAGGAAGGTCTTTCGGCTAAATATCTTAGTCAGCTGGTGCTTGATTTGAAGAGGGCAGGGATGATTACCTCTTCGCGTGGGAACTCCGGCGGCTATCTATTGGCTAGATCTCCAGCTGATATATCTGTAAAGGATATCTATGTTGCAATCGAGGGGGAAATTAACCTTGTTGATTGTCAGGGCATCTGCGGTGATGGGAATTCTTTGTGCGTGGCGTCGAGTATCTGGATCGGGTTGTCTCGGGTGATGAGCGACTATTTAGCAGATATTTCTCTTGAGAGCTTGATTGTTGGCAAAGAGAATTTGAATTTTTTTATATAGAAAAAAAGGAGAAGTTTATGAAGATTTATGAAGATGTTACAAAACTTATTGGCAATACTCCAATGCTTGCTCTAGGCAAGCTAGGAAAAAATTTGAGTGCAAAGGTTCTGATAAAGGTGGAGGCGTTTAATCCAGGTGGAAGCATTAAGGATAGAATCGCCCTGAACATGATAGAGAGTGCTGAGCGTGAGGGCAAATTGCGACCTGGTTCGACAATCATTGAGCCTACCAGCGGCAACACGGGTGTGGCTCTTGCCTATATTTCGGCACAGCGGGGGTACAGGACAATCCTGACAATGCCAGAGTCCATGTCCATCGAGCGGCGTAAACTTCTAGCACTGCTCGGGGCTGAGATCGTCTTGACGCCGGCAGCAAGCGGAATGCGTGGTGCGATCCAGCGGGCAGAAGAGCTTGCTGCAGAGATAGACGGGGCTTTTATCCCGAGTCAGTTTGACAATCCTGCAAATCCAGAGAAGCATCGCAAGACGACAGCACTGGAGATTTGGAACGATACTGACGGGAGAGTCGACATCTTTGTCGCAGGAATCGGAACAGGTGGAACTTTTACAGGAGTTTCCGAGGTTCTGAAAGCCAAAAAGCCTTCCGTGAAATGCTACGCAGTCGAGCCTGAGGCATCGCCAGTACTCTCAGGCGGCGCACCAGGACCGCACAAGATTCAGGGAATCGGCGCAGGCTTTGTCCCATCAGTCTTGAAGACTGAGTTGATTGACGGAATAATCAAGATCGGAAATGATACCGCGATTGAGACAGCCAAGAGACTTGCACGTGAAGAAGGGGTTTTTGTTGGAATTTCAAGTGGAGCTGCCCTTGCCGCAGGCCTTGAGCTTGCAGCCAAGGAGGAAAATGCTGGCAAGACAATTGTTGTAATTCTGCCGGACACAGGGGAGAGATATCTGTCAATGTTGCTTGATTCAGAAGAGTTGAAGAAAATCGGCGTTGACGCATAATTCGTGCAGGAATCTGCACTTTAATAGAGGAAAATATGAGTAAAAATATAGAAACAACTGCAATACATGCAGGACAGGTAGTCGACAGGCAGGAGAAGTCAAGAGGAGTCGCAGTTCACAGGACAAGTGCCTACGTATTTGATTCCATTCAGGAGGCGTCAGATCTTTTTGCTTTGAAAAAGTTCGGGAACATCTATTCGCGGATTCAGAATCCGACACAGGATGTTCTTGAGAAGAGAGTTTCAGAGCTTGAGAATCTTCCGGCTTCTGTAGCCTTTGCTTCAGGAACAGCTGCGATTTTTAACACGATAATAAATATCTGCAGTCAGGGCGAGAATATTGTATCAGCGTCTAATCTCTACGGTGGAACATACACAATGTTTGATTCGATTCTGCCGCAGTTTGGAATCACTACGAAGTTTGTCAAGCCAGATGATTTTGCTGGCTTCGAGGCTGCCATCGATGAGAATACTCGAGTAATTTATGGCGAGATAATTGGAAATCCGAAGTTAGAGTTTCTTGATATTCAGCGTTTGTCTGCTATTGCAAAAAAGTACAATCTTCCGTTGATTATCGATGCAACCTTCGCGACACCGGCCCTGCTCAATCCCGCAGACTTTGGAGCTAACATTATAATACACTCCTTGTCGAAATGGATTGGCGGACATGGAACTGCGATAGGCGGAATAGTCTGCGATGCAGGGAATTTTGACTGGAGCGATGCGAAGTTCAAGCTCTACAACAAGCCAGACTCCAACTACCACGGCATAATCTGGTCAAAGGATCTAGGAGAGCTCTCGAATCTGGCATTTATCCTTCGACTGCGGACAGTTCCACTGCGCAATCTAGGGGCTTGCATCTCCCCGGACAATGCGTGGATCTTCCTTCAGGGGCTTGAGACTCTCTGCCTTCGAATGGCAAAGCACTCGGAGAACGGCCTTGCAGTTGCAAAATTCCTGCAGAACCATCCGAAAGTTGCCTGGGTAGCTTATCCCGGTCTGGAAAGTGATAAATCCTATGAGGTAGCCTCACGATATCTGAAAAAAGGCTTTGGTGGAATGGTCGTCTTCGGTGTCAAAGGAGGCGAGGTAGAAGGGGCGAAGTTTATCGAGGGATTGAAGCTTTTTTCTCATCTAGCAAATGTCGGTGATGCAAAAAGTCTAGCCCTCCACCCGGCTTCGACTTCTCACTCACAGCTTACACCTGAGCAACAGCTTGAGGGTGGGTTAACTCCCGACCTTGTACGTCTTTCTATCGGGCTTGAAGATATCGACGATATCATCACTGACATCGTCGAGGCCTTAGAGAAAATTTAGTTAAAATTAAAAATTCTCTACGGTTAAATTAAAATTTGCCGTAGAGAAAAAAAATACTTGTCAATATCAGATCTTCAAAGTAGTATGAACTTGGAGGTTTTATGAAACGTTTAATAAGTTTTTTAATTGTTTTAGTTTTTTTTATATCCTGTGCTGGGCTTCCGAGTCAGGAGTCACGGCTCTTGATCGATGCTGATTTTCCTGCAGAGAAATTGCAGGCGCAGATTGATTCGACGCAAGGGCTATTTGCGAGAAATCTCGGGGCGTCAGCCGACAAATTCGAATTTGAGATTATTCCGACAACAGGCAATGACTGGTTTGAATATTCATCGGTTAATGGCAAAATTTTGATCAAAGGCCGTAATGCAGTTTCTATTGCAAGCGGATTGTATAACTATCTGACAAATTACTGTAGCTGGCAGATTGGCTGGAACGGAGAGTCTCGTTCAATACCTGAGATTTTGCCACAAGTCAAAGCTCCAGTCTATGTAGAGACTTTGCACAAGTATCGACCATATTTTAACTATTGTACTTTTAACTATACTGCTTCGTGGTGGGATTGGGAGAGATGGGAACAAGAGATAGACTTGATGGCAATGCGCGGAATTAATATGCCGCTTGCAGCAGTTGGTCTTGAAGGGACATGGTATTACACCCTTCTAGAACTTGGGTTTACCGACCTAGAGGCGCGAGAGTATCTTGTTGGTCCTGCTTTTTTTGCATGGCAGTGGATGGGTAATATTGAGAATCACTGTGGACCACTTCCTAAGTCGTGGATTGATTCGCATATTGATTTAGGAAAAAAGATTATTGATAGACAGGTTTCTATGGGAATGATGCCGATTCAACAGGGTTTCTCTGGGACTGTTCCGCGGCTGATGAAGGAGAAGTTTCCAGAGGCTGGAATTGCTGTTAAGGGACTCTGGTGTAGTTTTCCTGGGGCAGCGCAGCTAGATCCGATGGATCCTCTCTTTGATAAAATGGGAAAAATCTTTCTTGAGACTCAGAAAAGATTGTTCGGCGCTCATGGATATTATGCTGCAGATCCGTTCCATGAGGGAGAGGCTCCTGTTTCTGGTAATGAATATCTTCGTGGTGTTGGCAAGAAAATCTACACACTCGTGAAGGATTTTGATCCTGCGGGCAAGACTGTAATGCAGGCATGGAGTATTCAGTCACAGATTGCGACACAATTCCCTAGAGAAGATATTCTTGTTCTTGACCTAGATGGTTATAAAAGGTTAGCTACATCCAAGTTCTGGGGACTGCCTTATGTTACAGGAATCTTGCATAATTTTGGCGGAAGAATCAACATGCATGGAGATTTAAGGCATTTTGCAAAGAATGCACCAGCAAGGCTAGCAAAAAGTAGATTATCTGGCAATAATCAGGGTTCAGGTATGTTCATGGAAGGAATAGTCCAGAATCCAGTATTTTATGACTTGATATTTGACCTAATCTGGGCGCGAAATTCTGTGGAATTAAATTCATGGGAAAAAGCCTATATCCAGAAGAGATACAATGTTGTTACAGATGAGTCAATCGCAGCCTGGGATTATCTTATTGCTGGCCCGTATGGGAAGAGATCTTATCACACTGTTGAGGCAAGCTCTATACTTTGTTCTCGACCAGCAATCTCTGGGATAAAATCAGGTCCAAACGATGGTTTTAAGAATTACTATGAGTCTTCTCTTGTCTATAAGTCTTGGGAGTTATTGCTGGCTCATGCTCAGAAGTCTGAGATAACTGATGGTCTTGAGTTTGACATAATGGATGTGACAAGACAATCTTTGAGCAACTACGCTCAGGAAGTCTACGCTCAGATAATTGAGGCCTACAAGGCAAGAGATAGAGTTAAGTTTGAAGAAAAAACAAAACTTTTTATAAATATAATAGAAGATGTCGACCGGATACTGGCTACACGAAGTGAGAATAACTTTGGTGTCTGGCTTGCTGATGCGAAGTCATGGGCGACAAATGCAGATGAGGCTGCCTTGTATGAGCTAAATGCGTCGATGCTTGTAACACACTGGGGACCTGAGATGCCAGAGAATTGGAACAAGATTAATGGTGAGAGAAGTAAGCTAGATAGAACTAGCCCAGATCCTGATGGGATAGACCCAACAATCTTTGATTACTCGTGGCGCGAGTGGTCAGGACTTCTTTCAACCTACTACAAGGTTCGCTGGGAGATGTTCTTTGAGATGCTTGATAAATCTCTAGCAGAAGGAACATCATATTCGGATGGTTTGGTTGAGCAGATCTATGGACGACCAGCCCTGAAGGCAAATGATTTTAATAAGGCTTTAACTGAGTTTGAGTTTGACTGGATTTATAAAACAAAAGACATCCCCCCAGTCAGTGGCGAGAACACAGTTGAAATCTCGAAGGAGTTGTTTGAAAAATACAAATCCTTATTGAGATTATAGATTTTAGCAGAGTCAGTTTGGCTCTGCTTTTTCTTTGCCCTTTGGGCGAGCTGTTGCTTTTATCTGTATTGTAATTTTTCTTGTTTTTTTACAATAAAATATTTCTTATTGTTATTTTTAGTGTTATTTGACAATAAGAGTATTTTTATTGTCGTTTTTGCTACTATTTGACAATAAGGAATATCTTATTGTCATTTTTAACTATTTTCTACAATAAGGCTTGTCTTATTGTAGGATTGGGGTTAAAATTACAATAAGCAGGGGGGTGTTATGCGACTAGAAGAGTTTTTAGCTGGTTTATATACTCAAGAATTTCATTACCAAGCTTTTCTGCCAAGTAGCATTAACCATCAGTGGTATTGGGATGATCCAGAGATAAATGTATTGCTTGATGAGGCTAATAGGCTGCTTGGTGAGATAAATGCCTTTTCTTTTTTTATTCCAAATATTGAACTATTTATTAAGATGCACATTGTCAAAGAGTCTAATGAGTCTAACAGGATTGAGGGGACAAGGACAGAGATTGATGAGGCCTTGATGGAAGAGGGAGAGATAAATCCAGAGCGTAGAGATGATTGGAAGAAGGTTCATCAGTATATTGTTGCTATGAATGCTTCGATTGCTCTTCTTGAGCAGTTGCCTATCTCAAATCGCTTGATTCGTGAGGCTCACAAGGTCATTATGGCTACAGTTCGTGGAGAGAATAAGACTCCAGGTGAGTTTCGGCGCAGTCAGAACTGGATTGGAGGTGCAAATCTTTCAGTCGCTAGGTATATTCCGCCGCACGATAGATTTCTTGCAGATTTGATGGGAGATCTAGAGAGTTTTATCAACAATGAGAAGCTTCAGATTCCACATCTCGTAAAAATTGCCATTGTTCATTATGCATTTGAGACAATTCATCCGTTTTTGGATGGAAATGGCAGGGTTGGTCGTCTGCTTATAACTCTGTATTTAGTTGGTAGCGAGGTCTTAAGTCGACCAGTTCTTTATCTTTCAGATTTTTTAGAAAAAAACAGGGATGAATACTACTCGCGCCTGAGCAAGGTCAGGGAAGAAAATGATATTTCTCAATGGATAAAATTTTTTATCAGAGGTGTAATTGCTACTGCCGAGAGTACGAAGGGAACCTTTGTGCGGATAATTGATCTTCAGTCTGAGATTTCTGCACTTCTTCCAAAATTCGGGCGTCGCTCCGATAAGATAAATTTGATTATCAACACTTTTTATGAATTCCCCATAATGAATATTAAAGATCTAGTTGAAAGAACAGGGATTCCAGATAAGACAATGAGAAATTTGATTTTTTTAATGGAAGAATCTCTACTAATCAAAGAGTTTACAGGCAGCCAGCGCAATAAACTCTATATCTTTGACAAGTATGTGAAGATATTTGTTTAACGGAGGAGAAATGGATAAGAAAAGCTTTTTAGAATCAAATCTTTCTGCTAGGGATTTTCTTGAAGAGAAAGAACAGCTTTGGGAGATGGCTAATTTGCGTCCAGTAGAGACTGGTTTGCCTATGGTTATTTGGGTTTCGCCCGCTACTGGTCGTGAGCAACATTCCCCAAGGATTAAGGTTCAATCTGTTCATGGGGATAGATTGTCCCCAGATAGGCTCTGTTCTGTCTCTATTAGCTTAGATCCAAAGCTTGTCGCAGGTTCTCTGTCTGCAGGAGATTGCCAAATTGTTTTCTCTTTTGTTAAGAAAAATTATGAATTGCTGATGCAATATTGGCGTAGTGAAATTACAACTACGGAATTTGTAAAATCATTTCAGAAATACTAATGAAGTTTTGATTCTCGGGTTTTTAGACTTTAGGTTATTTTATGACTGCATAATTAGACTGTAATCTAGTTGTATTCTTTTTTAATTAGACTAGAGTCTATTTATATTGTTTATTTATTGGACTATGGTCTAGTTTTTATAAAATATTATTAGAATATAGTCATAATATTATTATGAAAAATTTGACTAGACTCCAGTTTTGTGTTAAATTATTAGAGTACAGTCTAATTTTATAAGATAATAATAGGAGTTGAATCTAATGATTGATAAGATTCTTGCAATTTACAATAGATTAATGAATTCTCTTGACTCGTCTCAGACCAGATATCTTGTCGATACTTTTGATTTTGAGTGTCGCCTTGCTGGTATTGTTGGGGCGCGTGGTGTTGGCAAGACTACTTTCATGCTTCAATATATCAAGGAGAAGATTGGCGACCGGAAGGTTTGTGTCTATGCCTCGATGGATAATCTCTATTTTTCATCGATGAGGTTGTTTGACTTTGTGGATCATCTCTATCTTGTCGAGGGTGTGAGGTATTTCTTTCTGGACGAGGTTCATATGTATCCTGACTGGGAGCAGGAGTTGAAGAATGTCTACGATTCCTTTCCGGACGTGAAGATTGTCTTTTCGGGGAGTTCTAGTCTGGATATCAGGCGCGGAGGTTATGATCTGTCGCGGCGGGCAGTTGTCTACCAGATGGCTGGATTGTCATTTCGAGAGTATCTCTATTTTTCCCAAGGAAAAAGTTTTGCGCCTCTGACATTAGAGCAGATTCTTGCAGGGGAGGGGCTTGAAGAGATCCTTAACTATCCGCGGATGCTTGGCCTCTTCAAGGAGTATCTCGACTTCGGGTTTTATCCTTTTTTTCTTGAAGGAAAAAGGTCATACAACCAGAAGGTTCTCAACATGATCGACAAGACAATCTACGAGGATATTCCAGCCTTCTACAGTCTCAAGACAGATAATATGCATTATTTTCGTAAGATTATTGCCTATATTGCGACAATTCCTCCGGGGGAGCTGAATCGGAACTCGATTGCCCGCAATATCGGGCTTGATAATAAGACGGTTCAGAATTATCTGAATATCCTGACTCAGGTGGGGCTTATCAGGCTTGTCGCAGAGAATAAGGCTGGTAGCAATCTGCTTAAAAGCACCGAGAAGATATTTCTGGACAATCCCAATCTCTACCGGGTTCTAGCTGAGACACTCGGAGCTGAATGCTGTATAGGAACAGTGCGTGAACTTTTTTTCATAAACATGCTTGCAAATAGCAACCATCAACTCTTCTGCAGCTCGCTTGGCGACTTCACGGTGGATGGTTACAATTTCGAGATTGGCGGAAAAGGCAAGGACTCAAAGCAAATCGCTTCCAGCCTCGAGAACTCATTCCTCGTCAAAGACAACATAAATTACTGCAGCCGTCGGGAGTTGCCGCTATTTCTGTTTGGATTTTTGTATTAGGGTTATTGAGCCAAGATTATTATTACCTTATACATCTCTTTTCCGATCATCACTCCAATATATCCATAAATAGCAATTGATAGAATCAGCGAGATGATTCTTGTGCCAGAGAAGAAAAGTTTGACTAGTGAAAATATTACAGATCCGAAGAATAGGCTTCCCGCAATCAGGAATATTATTGGGTTCTCAGATAGTCGTGCAAATTTCATTCCAAAAAGTATAATAAGTGGTATGTACTGGATATACTCCTGCTTAGTCGAAAGCGGTTGGATCTCTTTGATTTTCTGAAGTTCTGCTTCTAGTAGTGGTAGATCTTTGATGAACCGTGGCACTGTGAATTTCTTTATTTTACCTGAGCAGAGAGTAATATCGCCTTTCTGGGATTTTCTGATCTCTGTAATCTCTGAAAAAGGCAGATTCTTATTCATCCTTCGGTTGGAAATTATTATTGAGGATTCTGCAAGCTCGATTTTATAACTTTTGTAGTTCCTGATGAAAACTCTCCACTTCAACAGCAATGAGATTGTTATTGCCACAGCTACCAAAACAGCTGTTCCCACTATCACCTCTACAAAAGTTGTTTCATTTTTCATTGTCATGAAGATGGACGCAAAAGCAACTACAACTCCGATAGAAGCCATTGCAAGAGTCTTTAAAATAACCTCTTTGCAGGCAGCACTCTGCTGTGTTTCATCATTTAAAAAAGTCATAAAATCTCCTTGTGCAGATATTAGCAGATTTTATGCAATTATAGAATTGGTGAATTTGGCGGAAATTGAATAAATTAGGATAAAAATTACTTTACTTTGCACAAGGTTTTCTATAAACTATGTTTTATCAAAATAAAATTTTAGGAGTTTATTAAATGAAAAAAATATTGTTGTTTGTTATTTGTTCAATTTCATTGTTGAGTTGTACTTCTTTGGGTTGGATTTCTGAAGAAGACAGGGCATATATGGATCCAGTTTCTTCGACTTCACTAGCTAAGGTTGTTTCTTTGGAAAAGATGTCGGCTGGAGATATCTATGATGGTTTAAAATCTAATGTTAAAACTTTCTTGAAGGTTACAGAGCTGGTTTGTGATGATGAATCATTAATTATTTCTGGTAATGCTTCTAAAGTCCTCTCTATTAATTCTTCTTGGACTGAGGAAGTTTTTTTTAAATATAAAATTGAGTCTAGGGATGGTCGTTTCAGATTTGTGATGGATGAAATGTTCTACGTTTCTCAGGTCTATGCTTCGAATGGAGAGTTTTCTTATGATACAGGAAGCACTCGAAAAGTTTATGTTTCTGGAACTTTAGGAGGCTTTTCGTTATCATTGTATAGAATATCTATGGCGCTTCGTAACGAGATGTTCTTCGAGAAATTAGCACAGGCTGTTGCAGGTGAAACTCCTGCTGATACTAGCTGGTAATCTATAAAAAGGGCTCTTCGAAGTGAAGAAGCCCTTTTTTCTTGGTTTGAATTCTTGGTATTCAGATCATCTATTCCTTTATCAAAGAAAATTGATTCTTTCTAGAAGAAAATCAAATAAATTCAGATGGATAATACCTTCTTTAGAAAGATTAAGTTTATCCATTGTGATTAAATATTTTGGATATTGGTCATTTATTTGCAGTAGAGATTCTATTTCTCGTTCATAAGTTTTTTCGTCTAATGCGGTTAAACTGACTTGAAAATAATGTTTATTCATCTCTTTTACTGCAATGAAATCTACCTCAGAGTTTAGGTTTTTACCGACAGTAACTTCATATCCAAGTCGGATTAGCTGTAGAAAGACAATGTTCTCAATAATATGGCCTGCATTTCCTGTTCTATATCCTAGAAGCCGGTTCCTAAGTCCAGTGTCAACCACATAATATTTCCCGTTTGTTTTCAGCCGTTCTTTTCCACGTATATCGTAACGCTCACACTGATATAGCACATGAGCATCACACATTAATTTCAGATAATTATCAATTGTATCTGAAGATATTTTATGACCTGCAGTTTTTAATGTGTTTTTTATTGCATTCGCGGATGTGGTATTTCCAATATTTTCAAAAACAAATTTGGCAACCTTATAAAAGGCTCCTTCATCGCGGATCTTGCCTCTTAGAATTATATCTCTAGTAAAAATTGAATCAAAAAGACCTGAAAGAATTGCTTCCACAAGTTCATGTTGATTTGTTAGGCTGACAGCTGGGAAGGTCCCAATTTGAAGATATTCGTTGAAGGCTTCATCTAGATTTGTCTCATCATATGATTTGAATTTAAGAAATTCTTTGAATGAAAGTGGTAAAACTTTTATCTCGATGTATCTTCCCGAAAGGTAGGTAAGGTGTTCGCCAGAAAACATGCGTGAATTAGAACCTGTTACATAAATATCAGAGTCAAAGCTGACTCTAAGGTTGTTGATTGCTTTTGCCCATTCAGATATCTCTTGAACCTCGTCAATCAAGATATATAATCTCTTGCCATGGGTGGCTTTATCTGCCATGTAATTGTGTAGTGCTTTTCCTTCTTTAAGCTCATCAAACTGATACTTCTCAAAGTTAATTTCAATAATTTGTTTTTCTTCGACCCCTTGTTCTCGCAGATGGTCTTTGAAAAGGCTTAGTAGCGAGGATTTTCCTGAACGCCTTACACCTGAAATAACCTTTACAAAGTCATTGTCTTGATATTTTTTCATTTTATCCATGTATCGATTTCGACATATCATAAAACATCCTTTTCCTAATAGTAGTCGTAAAACTTAGAAAAATCAATATTTTTTCGACTTCTAATCGAAAAAAACTATATAAACAATAGTTTTCAGATTATTAGTCGTAAAACTTGTATAAAATAGTAAAATTTCGAGTGTAAATCGGAAAACTTGTATATATTGATAAAATTTCTACTGCTAGTCGGAAAAATATTTTAAGAAATTTGGATTTTTATCTTCTAAAATCTTTGTATTCCGCGCTGCGCATCCTCTGGTTTTCTTTGAAAAATTCGTTGATTATGTTAGTAATCCATTCGCACTCAGGTTTGCTGATTTGATCGAAAAATGTGTTTTTGAACTTGAATTTGCCTTTTTTCCCTATTCTATTGCCAGATTTGTCGCGTTTCTCATAGATGAACTCGATAAAGTAGTTCTTTGCCTTTGTGTCGCTGCTAGAATAGAAGCTGGTCTTAAGACTTTTTACATCTGGAATAAATATTGCTCGATATCGAGAGATCAAGAGGCTTCGTTTCCTGAAGACAAGGTAGTTCTCTCGTGTGTAGAGCGTGTAACTCCTGTTTAGGGAAAAAAGTATAAATAGAGCAAAAAGTAAGATTAGTGTGTATGGTGCAAGGTGCGCAAGCTCTATGAGATTCTTTGTGTCGGCTAGGAATCTTTGGATAGTTGTTCTGTATCCATATATTACAGCGAAGAACATTATCGCATCCATTATCCAGAAGAATCCTGCAATTATTCCAAATCTTAGCTTCGGGAAGAAAATTTCAAGTTCGGGATTTGTTTGTCTTATATGTATCTTGGTTCTCGGTGGTTGGTTTATCTCTTTCATTTTAGCCCTTTTCCAAATTATACGGGTGCAAAGAGGATTTTTCAATTATAAAATTTTTCTTTGCCAAAAATAATCCATTATCCCGCAGGATTATCCATTTACCGATTAGCAACTACGGTTGATAATTATTCGAGGATTTTATGAAAAAGATTATACCATTTGTTTTGTTTATGTTGTCTATCCCGTTCTGTTTTTGCGGGGAAAAAATTGATTTGTCGGGTGAGTGGATGCTTTCTGCTGACGCGAATGAGGTGGACGAAGCCTACAGGGATTGCGATTTTACGCCTGTGAAAATTTCGCTGCCCGGCACGACTGATGAGGCTGGCTTTGGCAAGGCGACTGCTGGCAGCGACTTCGGGATATTGACGAGAAAGGTCAAGTTCCGCGGGGAGGCTGAATACCGTCGGGAGATTGTCGTGCCTGAGGATTGGCGTGGTCGTGCAATATATTTGACTCTTGAGCGTGTTCTCTGGTCGTCAGAGGTCTTTGTTGATGGCGTGAAGCTTAGCCGTCAGGATTCTCTTGTTACAGCCCATCGCCACAATCTTGGGTCTCTTGAACCGGGGCGTCATCAACTTCTTGTCAAAATCGATAATCGTATGCAGCACAATATTGGCGACAAAGGTCATGGTTACACCGAATATACCCAGACAATCTGGAATGGAATCCTTGGTGATATATTCCTTGAGGCAGTTGATGCTGTAGATATCCTCTCTGCGGATGTAATCACAGGCAGTGATAAGGCAGAACTTCGTATTATGGTAAAAAATTCAGGTGATTCTGTCAGCGGCAATCTCTCTGTCAGATTGTTGTCAGCCGACAGCGTTGTCTTTGAAGAGATAATTCCCGCAGATTTCAAATTAGGCGCGGCGAATGTCTCTGTTTTTATCCCATTAGAAAAAATAAAATTATGGTCTGAGTTTACTCCTGTCCTCTACGGGCTTGAGGTTGCAGTTTCGGGGGAAGGCTTCTCCGACAGCTTCGCCTCCACCACCGGCTTCAGGCAGATTTCTGCGGCAGGAAATAAAATTATTCTAAATGGAGATCGGATTTTTCTCCGAGGAAATCTTGACTGCGTTCATTTTCCTCTGACTGGTTATCCACCTTGCGACAAAGAGGGCTGGCTTCGTGTCTTTCAACAGTACAAAAACTACGGACTCAACCATGTCCGTTTTCACTCATGGTGTCCGCCAGAGGCAGCATTCGAGGCTGCTGACGAGCTTGGAATTTATATCCAAGCTGAGGCTCCTATCTGGCTAGATTCGTGGATGAAGTCTACACCAGCTGGGCGGCCAGAGATGCGGACTGAGGGTCTTCCCGACGGGCTTGGCAGAAATGATTCTGCGACAGCCTTCATCTATCAAGAGGCTAGACGCCTTATCGAGGCATATTCAATTCACCCTTCATTTGTAATGTTCTGTACCGGCAATGAGCTTGGAACCTCCGATTTTTCAGTTCTATCTGGTTGGATGGCTGAGTTCAGGGCGCTTTCTCCTAACAAACTCTACGCTGCGTCAACCGCCAGAACAGTAACAAATAATTGTCAATATAGTGCAACACATCGTTTCCCTTCTATTGGAGGGATGCGGGAAAAAATGGCTAATCACACTGCATGGAACTATGATTCTACCTACAGCAAGGCTCCTGTACCTGTAATTGCTCATGAGATTGGCCAGTGGCCAGTTTATCCGTTGTGGAGTGAGATTGATAAGTATACTGGTGTTCTTGATGCACGGAATTTGAAGATGTTCAAGGCGCAGGCAGAGTCTATGGGGCTGCTTGAGATGAATGAGATTTTTCAGAAGGTTTCGGGTGCGGTCTCAATTCAGCTGTATAAAGACGAGATCGAGGCTTTTGCCCGCACCAATGATTGCAGTGGTTATCAGCTTCTCGGGATACAGGATTATGCCGGGCAGGGTGAGGCTCTTATCGGGTGGCTGGATTCTTTTTACGAGTCAAAAGGTACCGCGTCGGTGGAGTTTGTCCGACAATTTATCAACGATACAGTAATTCTCGCAGAGCTTCCTAAGTATATTTATGGAAAAAATGAAATTTTATTTGCAAATATCAGGGTTTCTAACTATTCTCAGAAGGTCTTGGGTGAGGATTCCCTTAGCTGGGCGCTTATTGATCTAGAAAAAAATTCAATTGTCCGTGAAGGCGGAATTTCTCATCCTTCGATTGCTAGAGGCAGGTTGTCTGAGGAATTTGGATTATCGACAGACTTAGCCGGGCTTGCTCAAGGTCGTTACTTGCTCAAAGTCTTCTCTGCTGCAGCAAAGGTTCAGAATTCCTGGAAGATTTGGATTCTCGACGGCGAGACTGCCTCAGCCGGCGAGGTTGTTGTTACTTCGAAGTGGAACAATGCTGCAAAGTCTGCTCTCCGCTCCGGCAAGAAAGTACTTCTCGTCGCTTCAGGTCTTGGAAGTGCTGACAGTTCTAATTACGCAGCATTTAAGCCTCTCTACTGGTCAGGAACTTTTTTCCCAGGACAGAACAGGGCAATCCTCGGTACATCTTTTAAGAAAGACCATCTAGCATTCGGAGATTTTCCAGCTGATTATTACTCTGACTGGTTGTGGTGGAATCTCTGCGACAAGGCTTCCGGCTTTCATCTTAACTCACTCTCTCGTGATATTGAGATAATTGGTCAGCCAGTTCCAGATTTTCATTTCAATTCACGGATTGCAACAATCTTCGAGGCCTCTGTCGCTAAAGGTTCATTGCTTGTCTGCGGTTATGACTTGAACAGGGATACACTTGAGGCACGTCAATTGAAGGCTTCGCTTCTAAAATATATGAACAGCAGTAATTTCGCACCAGCAGGTAAGGCTGACTTCTCAGATATGGATCCGCTTTTTGCATCAAAAATAAGCGGCGGTCACAAGGTTCCGGCTGGATTTGAGAATTCGGTCCTCTATGTTGACTGCGCAGGTTCAAAGATTATTAAGAATACGAGCAATTATCTTGCCTGCATGGATAAGGTTTTAGCAGGTTCTCATAGAGATTATTCTGTCTCTTCGATTAAAATGGTCAGAAACCACTATCTGCGCGGCTGGGTTGGAACCAACTTTAAGATTAGATTAACAGTCAAGCAGGGTCTACTTGGCACCTTGCGACTTCATTTTCAGGATTTCGATGATTCTAACCGTGATGGAAAAGTGATCCTGAACGGGCGCTCATATCCAATCGGCTCGCATAATGGAAAAGGCCGCTGGATTGACATAAATGTTATGCGCGAGGATTCCAACAAGGGAGTTCTAGATATTGAAATTTTTGCAAGTGAAGGCAAAGATTTAATTCTTACAGATTTTGCACTGATAGAGGGGTAGACCTCTGTTTCTTTCTATTATCCCTCTGACTTAAAGCTTGAATTTTTTAATTTTAGCTTTGAGTTGGAGTGCACTTGTCTCTAGCTGTTCTGAAGCACTACTTAGTTGTTCTGCAATTTTGCTGTTTTTTTGGGTCTCAATGTTAAGTGAGTCCATCCCAGATGAAATTTGAATCAGTTCATTGCTCTGTTCCTCTGAGGCTTGGCTTATCTCTAGAATCATTTTTGATGTCTCCTGGATAAAATTAACAATCTCCTCGACCGCCTTTCCTGCTTCATGAGCCTTTTCTACACCTATTTGTGAGAACTCTTCAATCTCTTTTGCAAAATTTTGACTTTTTTCAGCTAGCTTTCTCACTTCGCTCGCTACTACAGCAAATCCTTTACCGTGTTCACCAGCTCTAGCTGCCTCGATTGCTGCATTTAGTGCCAGTAAATTAGTCTGCGAAGAGATCTCCTGTATCAGATTAGTCTTTTCAGAAATCTTTTGAATTGAATCTATTGCATCAAAAACTGAACCTTTCGACGATTCTGTGCTTTTGCTTACGGTTGTTGCCTGGGTCTCTAATTTCTTTGTTGTCGCTAGATTCTCCTTGATCACTGCAGAAATATTCTCCATTGATGAGCTTACCTCCTCGACGCTTGATGCCTGGTGGAGGTTGCTGTAGCTTACAGATTGTGCTGAATCCTTTAACATTATCGAAGTACTTGTTACAGTCTCAGATGAAGAGGTGATCTCTACGATCATATTTTTTAATGAGTTAAGAAAAAGATTTATATGGTGTGTTAGCTCTCCAACATCGTCAAATTGGACTATGCTCAATCTCTTATTGAGGTCTGCTCCTTCACTGTGAAGGCTCTCCATCTCCTCGGTAATTGCCTCAATACTGTTTATGTGATTTTTCATCAATAAATACATTGAAAAAATAGACATTGCTAAAATTATCAAGAATAAAATTATTATTGGCAACCAGTAGTGTTTGAAATAATATTCATTACTAGCAATCTGGAGAGCAAGTGGATTATTGAAAAAATCAAGATCTTTATCAATTAAGGCTTGGTACATTTGTAATGATAACTTATTTATTTCAGATAGATCCTCTCCAGCTTCAAGAGATTTGGCTATCTCATTTGGTCGCAGAAACTCCTCTTTAGCATAACCATATCCAGCTGAGGAGATAAATGCAAATACCACAAAGGCTGTACAGAGGCAGTTAATTATCATCTGGTGTGAGAATTTTCTTTTTTTCAGCTCTTTATTAAAAAAGTGAATCTCTAAATCCTGATTTATTTTGAATAAAATCTTGTTAATCCAACTGATTTGTAAGTAGGCACCAAGAAATCCAATCCCGGAATTAACCATGAGAACTAGAAAAAACATCATTATGTCAAAATCTCTGCCCAATTTTAAATTTAATGCGATGGTTCCAACCGATGGCCCAATTATAAATCCTATTAAGTTTACAATGATAACTATTGTTGGTAGTTGTTTAAAGATTTTTTTTACTTTTACTTTTTCTTTTTCAGTAACCTTTTTAGAATTAAGAATTTTCTCATAAATTTTCTCTACTGGCCTGAGCTTGAATCCTACAATTATAATTGCTGTTGTAATTGTAATTGTAGTTATAGCAACAAAAGTATCGTAACCATCTAGAAAG
>JAFGXN010000115.1 GCA_016936615.1 Spirochaetales bacterium
AGGAGAATTTATGAAAAAAATTATTTTAGCAGCAATTGTGCCATTTGTATTTAGTTGCCTAAATTTGGAAGAGATGCAGGGGAACATGATGAATATGGCTGAGAAGCAACAAAAAGACTTTAGCTCTTCCATGGAACAAAAACAAGAAAATGCAAAAGAGGAATCAGGAGATGCCGCGAGATACATGTTACCTGAAGATTCACAGACTTTGTATAAAGTTGTTACTGTAAATGCAGATGCAAAATCTATATTTGAAAAAACGAAATTTTTTTTAGAATCATCAATAAAACCTCAAGAGATTACTGTGGAAGATGACCAATATAAAATGTCTGGAAAAGGATGCATACTTTTAAATATATCATTAAATGTGTTTTCGACATTTGCGACTGCACAAGAGGTCTTTTTTGATTTTACATTTGAAGCACGTGAAAATAGATTCAAGTTCACAATGAAAAACATCTACGTGATGACAGAAAATATTAGCAAAGACTCAGATGGGCATATTATTTCAAGAGAACCAGCAAAGGTCTTCTTTGCAGAAGAAACACTTGCCCCACTTTGGAAAGTATCAGCGGGTATGCACAAAAAACAGTTTTTTGAAAATATCGTAAAGCAAATTGAAAGCAGTGGGAATAATTCAGACTGGTAAAGCAAAAGAGGTTGACTTTGAACAAGATCAACCTCTTTACTTTTTTACACAAAAAAAGTAATATATGGCTATCTAATCTTCTTCGTAGAGGCATAAACATGGTAGATACAGCAAAAAATTTTTTCTTAGGTAAAAACGGGTTTCCCCGCAAGAATTGTGCAGAATCAGTAAAGGGAGCTTTTGAGACTAAAAAGGGAGAGACTCAGCTTAATCTAGGTGATTGTGGTAGCGGAAGAGCGCCAGAAGGGCTTTGCGGTGCATGCTATGCAACATATGCAATTATAAATTCATCTGACAGGAACCAAGCAGCAGCCTTCCTAGATCACTTTAGGCGTCAAGCAGGCTCTGTAAAGTGTTCTGATATTCGAAGCGCTAGAATAACATCATGTATTCGATGTGTAGAAATTGCTACAGAATTTCTTGAAGAGAAGATTGACGCTTAAAAATAGACTAAACATATTGTACTAATCTCTATTTTGATATAAAATTATCAATATAGGGGGATAGAAATGCATATACCAGATGGATATCTTGGTCTAGAGACATGCGCTGTAGGCTATGCAGCCATGATTCCAATATGGGGAATTGCCTCATACAAAGTAAAAAAAAATCTTAAAGCTAAGCAGGTTCCGCTTCTCGCAATTGGTGCAGCATTCAGCTTTGTAATCATGATGTTTAATATTCCAATTCCAGGAGGAACCACAGGACACGCTGTGGGAGCAGTCCTTGTAGCAATTTTACTAGGTCCTTGGGCATCAACTATCGCAATAAGCGTTGCACTTATAATTCAATCACTGCTTTTTGGAGACGGAGGAATCCTCGCTATTGGAGCAAACTGCTTTAATATCGCATTTGTCATGTCTTTTTCTGGATATGGAATATACAAGCTTATTAGTGGCAAATCAAGTGCAACATCATTAAGGCGCCTTGTTGCAGCAGGAATTGCTGCATTTCTAGGGCTAACGCTAGCAGCCTTCACAACAAGCATAATGTTTGGAATACAACCACTGCTGCATCAAACAGAGAGTGGCCAATTTCTCTACAGTCCATACGGACTAAAAATTGCTATTCCTGCGATGGTTGGAGAACATCTGCTAATTTTTGGATGGGTAGAACTTATTGTTACAGTTCTTGTCGTAAAATTTCTACAGAAGCAGGAGCCAGAGATGATCCTGCCAGCCGGAGAATAGCCTATGACAACTATAAAAAAACTGAGCATTGGATTGATTGTACTTGCTATTCTGACACCGATTGGATTATGGCTTCCAACACAATTCAAGGCTGGAGATGCCTGGGGCGAATGGGGAACGGAATATTTTGAAGAAGAGCTAGGATATATTCCTGAAAAGATGCAGGAGACTGCTGAATTATGGAATGCGCCAATGCCAGACTATGCTTTTGCGACAGAAGATGAAGCCTCAACGACTATGACAGTTTTCTCATATATTTTGTCTGCTATAATTGGAATTATAATCTGTTTTGGGTTAGTCTTCTTTTTAGGATGGATTCTATCAAAAAAGAAAAGAACCAAGAGCGATGTTTAAGTTTGAGAAGAGCTAATACTTTTCTTGGAAAAACCTTGTTAGACATTGTAAAGATGCTCCAAGCATCAGTGTCTAGCGAGGCTACCGCCGCAAAGGCTGGGGTTCTCCAGAGATGTGACCCTAGATTTAAGCTAATTTCATGCCTCATCATGCTAGTTGCAGTTGTTCTAACAAGAGAAATAATCGTCCTTTTAGCTTTCTACAGCATCATACTTCTTGCAGCAATTGTCTCAAAGGTTAAATTAGGTTTTTTCTTAAAAAGAACACTTCTATTTATTCCTCTATTTTCGCTATTCATTGTTTTACCAGCAATCTTTGAAGCTGTAACCCCTGGAGATATTGTCGTTAGATTAAATTTTTTCACAAAAGAAATAGGAATAACCCGACAAGGGTTGCTCTCCGCAGCAATTCTTCTTACTAGAATTATCGATTGTGTCTCGCTCTCAGTACTTCTGATGCTAACAACTAGGCATAATGTGTTGCTAAAAACTCTGAGAATATTCAAGCTTCCTTCTGTCTTTGTCATGACGCTTGGAATGGCTCACCGCTATATCTATCTACTGCTTGAAATGGTCTACAATTCCTTTACTGCGATAAAAAGCCGTGTTGGTATTGTAAAATCAGCTAGAACAGGGAGACGAATAATCGGACTCCACATGGGGCATCTCTGGCTAAAATCCTACAAGATGCAAAATCAGGTCTACGACGCGATGGTTTCTCGAGGATACACTGGAGAGCCAAAGACTCTCGACGATTTTAAATCTCATCCGCGCGACTTTTTTTTACTTGTTTTTTCTATTATAATACTGGCAGGAGTGATATGTCTGAACCAATTTTTAAACTAACCAATATAAACTACTCATACCCTGGGAATTTCCCTGCACTGAAAGATATAAATCTAGAGATTTTTAAGCAGGAAAAAGTCGCACTTATCGGAGCAAATGGAACTGGAAAATCCACGCTGCTAACCTTGCTTGACGCTCTGATATTTGCTCAAAGCGGTGAGTTCTCTGCTTTCGGCAAGACAATAACCGAAAAGGCTCTAGACAAGGCTGTAAATCAACTTGAATTCAGGAAAAGGGTCGGTTTTGTCTTCCAAAATCCTGATGTCCAGCTTTTTTGTCAAACTGTGAAAGAAGATATACTTTTTGGGCCATTACAGCTTGGAATAGAAAAAAAAATTATGCTTGAACGTTTTGAGACTATTGCAGAAAAGCTAAGAATTAAACACTTGATTGATCGCTCTCCTAACAGGCTGAGCATTGGTGAAAAGAAAAAAGTTGCAATTGCGTCTGTGCTAATTATTGAGCCGGAGGTTCTGATTCTGGACGAACCTACAGCTGGGTTAGACCCGCAGACAACACGAGATATTATAGACGCACTAGAACGCGAGAATCAAGCAGGCAAAACAATTATCATGGCAACACATGACTTGCACATTGTCGAGGAGATTGCAGACCTAGTTCATGTCTTCGGCGGTGAGAAGAGTATCATTCGAAGCGGGGATGTTGCTGAAATTATGAAAGATCACGACTTTTTACAAAAAAACAATCTAATGCATGTACATGTCCACCGACACATTCATAAAGATAATTAACAAGCAATAACCTCTTTTATCATAAACTCGTGTCCGCTTATAACTTCAAATTTTCTACTTTTACAGTGAGTACACTTCCCTTTTCCTTCTATAATATTAAAAACCTTGTTGCATTTTTGACAGATACCATTCCCTGGAAGAATATCGACCCGAAGATTTGTTCCATCTAGCATTGTACCATCAACTGCTGCGGGATAACACTCTTTAATATACTGAGGAACAATCTCAGATAACTCTCCAATCTGCAAGACCAAGGTATCAATTTTTTCTAAATTATTCTTTCTTGCAAAATCCTCAACAGTTTTAACTACTTCAACTAGAATTCCTAACTCATGCATACTCTCTCCTCTCTAACAAAGTTTAAAAAACCGGGGAAAGCTCCCCGGTTTCAGAATCAATTAAGCTCTAGTAAAAGCAGCTTTTACCTTTTTAAAAGGTTTCAACATCGCTAATCTTAGCTTTCGCTTAATCATATACTTAACAACAGCAGGTTTCATCTGACTTAACTCAGCCCCTGCAGAATCATATTTTCTAACAAGCTTGATAGCATCAAACTTACATTTTGTTGTACAAGAACCACAACCTAAACACATAAACTCATCAACAACAACAGCTCCACAACCAAGACATCTCTCTGTCTCTTTCTTAACCTGCTCTTCTGTCAATGTTCCTCTTAGGTCGTGGAAAGTCTCTTTAGATTTCTCGCCAGGAACATGCTCAGTTCGCTGTCTTGGAGTAGTATCATAACCTTCGATAAGAATATTCTCCTTGTCAAAAGCCTTATAATCTCTCTTAATTCTTCCAAAGACAAGACTCTGTCCGTTCTGAACAAATCTGTGGATAGAGATTGCGCCCTCTTTTCCTAATGCAATTGCATCAATTGCAAACTTAGGACCGATAACAGCATCACCACCAGCAAAGATATCAGCTTCATCTGTCTGAAATGTTGTCATATCTGCAATAATTGTATTATTTGGATTTAGCTTAACTTTACTTCCTTCAAGAAGCTTACCCCAATCCATAGCCTGTCCGACAGAGATCAAAACATTATCTGTCTCAACAATCTTTGTCTGAGCCTCATCGAATTTAGGACTAAATCTTCCGTTCTCATCAAATACTGATAGACACTTCTTGAATTCAACGCCAACAACCTTGCCATTCTCAACAACTACTCGTTTAGGTCCCCAAGAATTATCAATAACAATTCCCTCTTCAAGAGCTTCATCAATCTCTTCCTGAAGTGCAGGCATCTGCTCTCGAGACTCAAGACAGAACATCGAAACTTCTGAAGAACCAACTCTAACAGCAGTTCTTGCTACATCGATTGCTACATTTCCACCACCGATAACGATTGTTCGACCGTCAAGCTTAGTCTTATCTCCAAGATTTACATCTCTCAAGAAATCAACACCAGTGATAACACCTTCAGCATCCTCACCTTCGATGTTAAGTTTTCTTCCAGCCTGAGCTCCAATTGCTAGATAAAAGGCTTTAAACCCTTGTTCTCTCAATTCTTTAAGAGTTACATCTTTTCCAACTTCCACGCCAGTCTTAAATTCAACACCAAGATCTCGCAATACATCAATTTCAGCATTAACAACATCTTTTTCCAATCTATAAGAAGGAATTCCAAGTGTCATCATACCACCAAGCGCTTTCTGCTTCTCAAATACTGTTACCTTGTATCCATCAATAGCTAGGTAAAAAGCACATGAAAGACCTGCAGGTCCAGCACCTACGATAGCAATTGGCTTGCCATAATCATGGCGTTTCTTAGGAACATATCTAGTCTCGGCATTTAAATCTTGCTCAGCAATAAATTTCTTAATATCATCAATCGCGATTGGATCATCAATATCACCACGAGTACAAGCTGACTCACATTTTCGAGGACAAATTCTACCACAAATCGCAGGAAATGGGTTCTCGTGCTTAATCAGCTCAAGAGCCTCTTTATATTTTCCTTGAGATGCAAGCTTGATATAACCTTGGATTCCAATGTGGGCAGGACACTCAGCCTTACAAGGGCTTGTTCCGGAATCAAGAACAACCTTTTTGTTTGTTCTATATTCATAGTTCCATTTATCTGGACCCCATTCGTTGTTATAAGGAGTCTCTCTTTTTTTCTTCTTCTCTGGAGTAGTTGAGCAGAGTTTCTGACCAAGTTTAAGAGCATTTGGTGGACAAGTCTCAACACACTCACCACAAGCGACACACTTCTCAGTGTCAACTGTAGCCACGTAATTAGATCTCATCATATCAGGATTATTCCACATACCAGCTAATCGATAAGCAAAACATCCACAGCCACAGCAGTTACAGATTGCGTGGGTCTTGCCAGGTCCGTCAGTATTTGGGATAGAGTGAACAAGTCCATTCTCTTCAGCCTTCTTAATAATCTCAAAGGCTTCTTCACGAGTAATCTCTCGACCTCGACCTGTTCTGATATAGTATTCTGCAGCATGATCCATCTGAATACACATATCTTCTTTCAAGTGACCACAACCTTCACCCATTGCCTCTCTTGATGTTCGACAAGAACAATCAGAGACTGAGAATCTGTGCGCCGCGTTCAAATACCCAGAAACCTCTTCATACGAAGCCTTCTTTGTCGCACCGTCAATTGCAGTTTCAATTGGAATAACACGCATAGGACCAAATCCAACAGGGAAATTTCCAGCTGTCAAAGGACCACGTCTTTTTCCATAAGCATCAAAAGCTTCCGCAAGCTGAGGATACTTCTTAACATTTTCTTTATTGTTGACAATCATCTCCATATGCCCAGGAACCCAGATCTCAAGCCAATACTTATCAACACCATCAATCTCCTGCACTAGAGAAGCCCCGGCAACAGCCAACTCCCAAAGCAATTTTGCAGTCTCTTCTACAGATTTACCACATTTAACTGCAACTTCAGCAGCACTCTGTGGTTGCCTTAGCTCAAGGCACATCGCAACATCAGCCATGTCATCTGTAACAATCGGCTCAAGGATCTTATACTCAGGATACTCTGGTTTAATCTCCATCTTTGAACCACGCTTAACCCGGCTAATCTTATTTGCCAAGTCTAAAATCTTTTCATTCGCCATAAACATCTCCCATTCTAGCAATTTCTGCCAATATTATTTGTTCCAAATCTTTATCTCTTCTCGTAACCAATCAGCCCAGGCCTCAACTCCCTCTCCTGTCTTTGCAGAAATAGGAAAAACCTTGATATTAGGATTCAATTTCTTCGCTCGCTGAGTAGCTGCCTCTAAATCAAAATCAAAATATTCTGCAGCATCAATTTTATTGATAATCAAAACATCAACAGCTCTAAAGATTCCTGGATATTTCAGAGGCTTGTCATCTCCTTCAGGAACACTAAGAATCATAGCATTCTTCGCCGCACCAGTATCAAACTCAGCAGGACAAATCAAATTCCCAACATTTTCTAAAACTACAAAATCCAGCCCATCTGTCTCAATCTCCTCAAGACCCTGTCTTGTCATATCTGCATTCAAATGACACATCCCACCAGTATGAAGCTGGATAACCTTAACCCCTGTCTTAGAGATAGTTGTCGCATCAACATCAGAATCAATGTCTGCCTCAATTATTCCAATACTGAATTCATCCTTTAAGGCCTCTATAGTTTTAACAAGCGTCGTGGTCTTACCAGAGCCAGGCGACGACATCAGATTAAGTAAAAAAACTTTATCTTCTTTAAGCTTAGTTCTCAATAAACTAGCCTGAGCATCATTATTCTCATACACACTCTTTTTAATCTCAAAGACCTTAAAACTATCCATAAATGACATCCTCCTAAAAAAAAGCTACATAAATATGTAGTTTTTATCATTATACACTCAAAAATTGCTATATGAAAAGGCAATTTTTCTAGAAATCGATATTTAATTATCTTTTTTTACTGTACAACTAATATAACACATTTTCATTTCAAATTCAAATTTCTAGTTGATTAACCTTTTAAAACATATTCTTATTATTATTCATAATTGGTCTGACCAAGATAATTCTAATAAAAAACTATCTTTTTCTCATAAAAAAAGATAGTTTAAACTATTTCAATAGAGCAGACTACTGCTCAAAATATAGATACTTTTTCTGATTGACAACCAGCCAGGTATTTCTCTCCTGCTGAGTCTGACCACCATGTGTAAACTTGTTCCCTCCATGATCTGTAGTAAGGATAATCAACCAATCCTCATTGGCATAGTTTTCTCTCGACTCTACACTTTTAATCAAATCAAAGGCATATTTATCAACTTCTGTAATCTTCTGGGTATACTCAGGAATAAATGGACTAAAACCATATTTATGACCCATCTTATCAGTCTCCAAAAATACAGAAAAAATTACATCAGCATTTTTCTCAAGAATAGCAGATCTAGTATTCTCAAACAAATCCTTATCATCTTTTGAATTATACATAATGTCAATTATATCTTTTTCATTCCTTAAGACGTTATCATTTAACGGAGCCCAGTGAACTAGAGAAGCAATTATAAATTCAGGAAAGAGAGCCTTAGCTCTAGCCAAAAAGCTAGGAGTCTCATCAGATTTCGATAAGACAAAATTGTGAACAACCTTGTGTTTATCAGCCCACTGCCCGGTTAAAATCGTAGTCCAACCTGGCGCACTATAGGTCTTTTGAAGATTGCCTTTAATCCCACCGACAAAGGTATGATAAATACCACTATGCTCTTGTGCGACTAGATAAGGAACTGCAACTAACGAGGTATTTGCTAATGCATCTGTCCTCACACCATCATAACCGATAAGAAGAACCTTTTTATCCTTCTCTCCATCGCCATTTTTAAGAAAATTCTCAATTGTTGCTGAAACTATCGTCTGAGGAATCATTGTAGAGTATGAATTCTCAAAATCCAGCCACCCCTCCACAAAATCACGCTGAACATCGACACTTTTCATCCCAACACAAGAGAGATTGGATAAAAAAACCATAAATAATAATATTTTTACATTTTTAAACATAAGACCTCCATGTCATTTAATTTTAACACAGAGGTATTTTTTGATTAGTTAAAAAGTTGTTAAAAAATCTAAACGCATTCTTCAGAAGAACTCAACAGATTCTTAATCTATCCTAAGAATCCAGCTGTCCACAAGAATGGATCTAATATCACAGTCTGAAAGATAAAGAGTAAGAAAAATGGGATACAAGCCCAGTACCAGATTGCTGCCTTGCGTGGCTTTAGCCCTAGAAAGAAGAGGAACAGCATCAAGGTGCCAAGACCCACGAAGAGAAGATCCATCTGAATCAGAACCCACAACCACGATGAAGGGCTTCGCATGTAAGCCAACGTCAGAGGCATCCAAAACACAGAGAAGATTAAGATTATCAAGAACGGCAAGTAAAAAGCCCGGTACGACAATCTCGACCACATTCTGCTATTACTCGAATCTACCATAAAAATCAAGTAAGGGCTAAAGACAAGATAACTTATCATAGCAAGAAACATAAAGACAGTGTAGATTGGAATCAAGGATTCAGAGGTCTGCCCCCAGAAATCCATCCCCGAGCCCTCGTGCAGAAGAATCGAGACAACATAACTACCCAGAACAAATGCTCCCCCGACGAGATTTATTATCAACAAAATTAAATTATCTTTTTTCATTAGAACTCCTTCTATCTAAAGTGCGGGTCGTCCTCGCTTCAAACACATATCAACTAGCGTCTGAATATCAGCCTCACCAACACACATAACCTTATCTGACCCGCCCCAATAAATCTTCACTGTCCCATCTTCTTCATCTACTGCACCACAGGTAAAGACAACATTATCAACGTAACCACTTAACTCCCAAGGATCTTCTGGCTGAAGAATAAAGTCATCCCCGACACCAAGAATAACCGAAGGATCATCTAGCTTGTGCAATGCAACCCCAAGACGATAGACTGCTCCCGACATTGTAGGAAAGACTCCGTGATAGATATTTAACCACCCTTCTTTTGTCTTGAATGGTGTCGCACCAGGTCCAATCTTCATCTCATCCCAATGATAGGTCACTGGCTTCATCACAATCTTTGAATTCCCCCAGTAGACAAGATCTGGAGAATAAGAGATCCACACCGACCAAGGCGAGATTTCTGAATGGGGGCGATCAAGCCGAACATACTGACCATCTATCTTCTCAGGAAATATTACTACATTTCGCATATCAGCCTGGCTAATTGGTGCAATCTTCTCGACAGTCTGAAAATCATAAGTCCTAGCAAGCATAATTCTCACACCATGCTTCGAATATGCACTATATGTCAACAAATACTCACCGCTATCCATATGACAAATTCGCAAATCCTCGACGCCATACTCTTCATACTCTCCGAAGATTCCATCACTACTCGGCTCGATAAATGGCTTATCCCGAGGAATAAATTTATAGCCATCATCACTCTCTGCAATCCCAATAATTGAACGACCATTTGTCTTGTGTGACCTAAAAAGCATTATATATTTGCCATTATACTTTGTAACACCAGCATTATGAACTGTCACAACTTCGTATGGAATATCTGATGCTGTCAAGATTGGGTTATTTTTATATCTTCTTACAACTGACATAAATCCTCCTACTTAACTAAGTATAAAGTCAAAACACCCAAAAGCAAGAACTTAACCTACCTGCTCAAGATTTTCTCATAAACTTTGATATAGTTCTCTACCATTATATTTACTGAAAATCGTTGCTCTACTATCCTACGGGAGGTTGCTCGATCTAGAGAATCTAGATTTTTTATTGCATCTACTGCATCATCTACATTATCGACTAGATACCCATTTTGACCTGGCTGAATAAGTTCTAGCATGCTTCCCTTTGCAAAAGCAATTACTGGAGTACCGCAGGCCATAGCCTCCACGACGGAGAATCCAAACGGCTCGCTGAAATTTATCGGATGGAGAAGGGCATATGCATCGCCAAGTATCTTATTCCGGGCTTCAGGACCGACACTTCCGACATATTCTATCTGTTCACCAAGGAAAGGAGCAACAGTTGTATCAAAATAGTCTTGATCCTGAATTATTCCAGCCATTTTCATCTTCATTCCAGACTTCAAGGCTATCTGAACCGCCTCGGCTGCCCCCTTGTCATGGTGGAATCGTCCAAAGAAGAGTAGATATTCTTTTTTTATTTCTGGCTGCAAATCAAAATATTTCAAATCGATTCCATGATAAACAGTATCAATGTAATCAAGCGACTTAGCCCGATCTGCATTGCTAATCGAGACATAGTAACCATCGCGATTATACTTCTCATATACTGGGAGAATCTTCGAAGAGGAAAAACCATGAATTGTCGTAACCATTGGCGTCGAGACAAGTCGACTATATGATAGAGGTAAAAAGTCAAAACTATTGTGTAGGAGATCGTATTTCTGCGCATTCTCAAAAAAATTAGAGATATGTAGAGCCTCCCCCACCTTCGGCTCCAACAATCTATCCTCCTCATACCCAGAAGCAACAGCTGAGCAGAGGGTTGCAGTTGTAACCGAATCCCCAGTAGCGTACAAATCAACATCAAGACCTCGGCTCACAAGCCCCTCAGTCAATAAAGAGACAAACTGCTCCCACGGCCCATAGTGACGTGGCGGTGTTCGCCATGCAATTGGAGACAATATCCCGACCTTCATAAATTACTCCTCACAAAAAATTACTTGCTATATATTTTTTAATTACTTATATTATAAATAGAATATCACAAAATTTAAAAAAATCAAGAAAGAGGTCAATTTATGCTAGTTAATGAGAAAACAAAAATGAAAATTGCGTTTGTGGGGAATTATTTGCCCAAAAAATGTGGAATTGCTACATTTACACACGATCTTAGAAAATCGGTGAGTAACTTTATTCCACACACAGAGTGCCAAATCTTTGCGATGAATGATAAAAAAGAAAAAATATCCTATCCCCCCGAGGTTGTAGAGACTATAGAGAAGAATCAGATCTCTGATTATATTAAAAAGGCTGAACTTATAAATAAATCTAATTTTGACATTGTATCACTTCAACACGAATATGGGATTTTTGGGGGAAAAGAGGGGATTTACATAATTGAGTTTATTAAGCATCTCAAAGTCCCTATAGTTCCAACCTTCCATACGATTTTAAAGACTCCGACAGCAACGCAGAAATCTGTACTTAAAGAGATTATAGCCCTTTCTAGCAAGATTATTGTAATGTCAAATACTGGAAAAGAGATTCTACGCGAAATATACGGAACCCCTGAAGAGAAGATTGCGATAATCCCTCACGGCATTCCAAATTCAAAACAGTTCTTTGATGGAAAAATTGAGGGGATTCCAGAAAATAAGACTAAGATCTTAACATTTGGACTTCTTTCTCCTAACAAGGGGATAGAATTTGCCATCAAGGCTATGGCTGAGGTAAAAAAGCAGCGAGATGATTTTATCTATATAATTGCTGGTCAAACCCATCCCAATTTGGTTATAAATGGAAAAGACAAATATCGAGAATATCTAACAAGCCTTGTAAAGGATAACAACCTTCAAGACAATGTAATTTTTATAAATAAATTCTTAGAAGAAAAAGACTTAGTCGACTACATAACATCAGCAGAAATATATATAACCCCATACCTAAACGAGGCTCAGATCACTTCCGGGACGCTAGCTTTTGCCTACGGCTGTGGAAAAGCTGTTATATCTACTCCATATTGGCACGCAAGCGAACTACTTGCAAATGGCAAGGGGATCCTAGTTCCATTTAAGAATCAATCTGCTATTGCAGATTCAGTGATACAACTACTTGAATCTCCAGAAAGAAGAAAAGAGATTCAGACTAGAGCCTTCATGGACGGAAGATCTATGCTTTGGCAGAATACTGGGGGCAAATATACATACGAATATCTAAAAAGCTGCAGGAGTGAGACTTTTTCTACGAAAAAAAATAAAAACGAGAGTTTCCCTTCTATAAATTTAACTCATTTCATGGAGCTAAATGATTCAACTGGGATGTTACAACATGGACAATTCAGCTTCAAAGATTACAACCACGGATACTGTATAGATGATAATGCTAGAGCCTTGATTCTCAACCTTGAGCTTATCAACAAATATGGAGAATCGCATCCGGAGATTACCAAGAGACTAATTGATGTATCTAAGAACTATGCATCTTTTATAAATTATGCCTTCAACAAAGAGAACAACCATTTCAGAAACTTCATGAACTTCTCTAGACAATGGCTCGAAGATGAGGGCTCTCAAGACAGCGAAGGTCGAACAATCTGGGCTCTTGGGGTGGCTGCGAAATTACCGATTGACAACAATATGTCAGAGTGGAGCAAGCAACTTATTCGACAGGTCTATAAAAATGTCAAGTCATATAATTTTTTACGATCTAACGCCTTTGCAATTTTGGGTCTGTGCGACTATCTATCTGTATTCAAAGATCCTGAAGCTAAGAAAATACTGAAATTGAGTAGCAAGAAGCTACACGAAGCTTACATCTCAAATCGGCAAGAAGGGTGGAATTGGTTTGATAATGAGTTAACATATGACAACGCAGCACTATGCCAAGCATTAATAAAGGCTGGAAATTTCTTAGAAGAAGAGAACTATATCAAAGATGGCATAGAGGCATTAAGCTGGTTGTACAAGACTACTATGAGAAAAGGGATTTTTTCTCCACCAGGTTGTAAAGGTTTTTATAAAAAAGGTGGAGAGTACCCTATCTTTGATCAACAACCACTTGAGGCCTGCTCGACAATAAGTGCCTGCATCGAGGCGTGGAAGAGTACCGAGGACAAGTTATGGACTAGCCGCGCGATGAATGTTTTTTCATGGTTCACAGGCAACAACATAATCGAATGTCCAGTTTTTGACATGACAAATGGTGGCTGTCATGATGGAATAACTGAGACGGGACTGAACAGGAATATTGGTGCCGAGTCTACCCTCTCGTTCCTAATCTCTCAAGTAAAGATTAGCGAGGCATTAACCCAGCAGGGTGAAAATATAGCAGCGCAGGCAAGCTGTAATGAAAAATCCCTTTCAAGGAGCTCTAAATGAAAGTAAAAAGATACGATATCGAACTCAGACCAGATAGTACGAGGGTCTTATACCGGCCATTTATCGGAATGAGTGGCGAGCGAATGCTTAGAATTATAGCCAGGGTTCAATCGCTTAGCGAAGAAGAGGTACAACTTGAGTATAAAAAAGTTATGGAGGATTTTCATAATCGCCATCTCGAGTTGCATGATTTTCTACTAAAAAATTACAAGCTAATCCATCCAATGCTAATTAAAGACCAGGTCATGTCTGAAGAGAGAAAACTACTTCTCGGAGCCTTTTTTACCCAAGAATACTCTCTTGAATCTGCCGCACTTTTTAACCCGTCAATGATATGGCATCCAGATCAGAGCGAGCTTCCAGAAGGGGCAAAGAGATTCATAATAAGTTTGAGAGCTACAGGCGAAGGTCATATCTCTTCTATAAGCTTCAGATCAGGAATTGTAACCGCTAATGGGGCGATAAAAATGGATGCTCCTTCACAATTTGTTACACTTCCAAAGCCGAAGCCAGATATTGAATACAACAAAAAGCTTTTTACCCTTAAGCTAGGTGAGCTCGGTCTGTACAACGAGGTCTCAACAATGGTTATGGATAAATTAGATAATAATTTTACATTAAAAAGGCTAAACGAGGTTATCAACTTTTACAAAAGGCAAGACCATTTTAACTCTGGGAAATTTTATACAGTAACAAATGGAATGATAACGCTAGCCCAATCAAACTACAAGGTAAAATTCTTAGAATCACAGGATATTTCACAGCGCACGATATTCCCATATGCACCAGCCGAGGTCAATGGTATTGAAGATGCGAGATTTGTTGAATTTACTGATGACGATGGGGAGAAAACCTTCTATGCAATGTATACAGCATATGATGGAAAGGTAATTCTTCCACAAATGCTTGAAACAAGAGATTTCCTCGAGTTTGACATAAGCACACTGAATGGACCAGCAATAGAGAACAAGGGGTTAGCTCTTTTTCCAAGAAAAATCAATGGAAAATATATGATGATTTCACGACAGGATAATGAAAGCATGTTCATAATGGAATCTGATAATATTCATTTCTGGTACAACAAGGAGATTCTCGTGAAACCAGCCTATCCGTGGGAATTTGTTCAGATAGGTAACTGCGGATCTCCAATCGAAACTGACGAGGGATGGATATTGCTGACTCACGGAGTAGGGCCGATGAGAGAGTATGCGATTGGAGCAGTATTGTTGGACTTGAAAGACCCGAAAAAGGTGATAGGTCGTCTAGCAGAGCCACTTCTCGCACCGAATGAAAATGAAAGAGAGGGGTATGTCCCTAATGTTGTCTATAGTTGTGGAGGGCAAATTCACAATGACAGACTATACATCCCATATGCGATGTCAGACTATGCTAGTACCTTTGCCTCTGTTAGTGTAAAAGAACTTCTAAAAGAGCTGAAAAAAAATAAAATATAAAATATTAAGGCTGCCTCTCTCGGGGCAGCCTTTTTAATGCGAAGAGAATAAATTAAAACGAAAAGTATAATTTAATTAATTCTTCAACCTTCTTACTTGACTCAGCTATAATCTCTGCAGATTGATCTGCTGCCATTTGAGATTTATCCTTTAGTTGAGGATCTGCATCTGAATGTTCAGGGTTATCTAAATTCCTCTTCATCTGACTATACTTATCTTCAACATCGTTAAAAAAGTCATATGCATCATTTATAGATGAGGCTAAATTACTCCAAGCTCCGTTAGTAACCTTTGCGTAAGTATACTCATCCTTTGTGTTTATATCAACTTTCTTAGACTTTTGCTTGAATCTGCTCTTGTTATCAAAATATGCCAAAGTAACATTCACATCGGTTCGAAGCTTCGCAGTCAAGTAAGTAGTCTCAAGAGAGCCTGCATATCTAGCTGAAAGATACTGAGTCTTAACAATACTTTTTGCCATATTCTCAACTAAATCAAGATATTTTCTTCGATAATACATCTGTTGCTGAGAAGAAAGTTGATCAAAGGAATTATACATAGACCCATTTTGATTAGCCTGATCTACACAATACTCTTTAGCAGCCTCAAGCTCTTTCTTATGAAGTTGCTCAAGATCAGCTACAAGCTTACGATAAGTTCTCTTTGCATATGAAGCAGCCTCAGCAGCAGTTAAATCTTTTCCACTCTTTAGATCTTTCCAGATATAGAAACTATCAGAAAGCTTCAAAGGTCGTAGAACCTTGTAATCACCAGAAATATTATCAACAACAGCCATAATATCTAATTCATTTGTAGTTAGATAGTCTTGATAACCCAAACTCTGACCAATTCCATCCGCATTTAATTTTACATCAAAATATCCAGGAAAAGATCCCTTCATCTGCTTAAACAGAGCATCAACAGTAAGCGAGCTATACTCAGATTCTGAATTAGCAACTCCACCAAAAACGAATTTCAACATTGTAGTCTCTTTGACCTTTGCTAACAGAGCCTCTGCATCCTTATATCCAGGAACAAATTCTAAGGCCTTCTCGAAATCTCCGATTGCCTTAAATCTATTTTTTCTAAGAAGCTTATCAGAATTCCTAACAGCTACAACATAGTGGCTCTCTGCACACTTCTCATTAGTCTCTGCAAGTTTCTGATCATAATCAACATCGATTGATAACTGAAACAACTCATTTGTCTCAGGATCTATTACAGCTAGCTCCTCAAGCTTCTTGTTAATATCAACCAAGCCAGCCTTATACTTGATCATATATTTGTAGAAAGCAGGAATATTATCATACTTATAGAGATTTGCCTGATTCGTTAAAGTCATTGCTGTAATATTTATATTATTCCAAATTGCAAGCTCTGTGTGATCAACCATTCTCTTCAAATGAAATTTCATAAAATTCACAGCCTCTTTATAACCTGGATCAATCTCTAATGCCTTTAGACATTGATTCAAGACATAGAGATCTGGGTCTTTCCCAGCTTTAACATCTTTAGTGATAGAATAACTCATACCATAGATATGATCATTCATCCCTTGAATAAACTGATACTTCTCGCTCTTCTCTCCTTTGTAACTAAGAATAAGCTCAGTAGTAGCACATCCAGAAAGAAAAATTAACGTTGTAAAAATTGCTAATAATTTTTTCATATCGACTCCTTTATTTTGATATACGAAGAAATTATAGCATTTCAACCTTAAATAAACATTAAATACGAGAAAAAATTATTTAGCTGTCTTAACCGACCAGACCCGCCCCTTATTCTGAAGAACAACATATCCACGCTTCTCCGCATCCAGGGCAAGCTTCTTAAACTTAGAATAACCCAGCTCCTTGTATGGAACCTTCTTCGCAATATCTGTAAAATGAACCCAATCCTTCTCACGCTTTAAGATCTCCAGCAACTTCTGGAAAACCTGAGGGATCTCCTGAGCAATATTCTGTCTGGCTATCAATATATTTTTATTCTCATCAGCATAATCAACCTCAGAATGGGCAATCGCATCATTAACAAAGGCTCTCCACGACCTGTAATCTAACTTTTTCTCATCAAAAGCATCATTAAGCAGCTTCATCTTAATCTTCACAGAACCAAGTGAAGGCTTCTTCTTCTCTTTCAGCATCAGAACAACAGCTTCTTGGAAAAGTTCATACGCCTGCGGTCTAGAAAGAAAATCCTTCGAATCAGAGTCCTCATCTTTTTCATCATCATCCGAATCAGCCTCAATAATTCGCCGGTAATCAAAATATTGGTCAGCCATCTTGAGCAAATCCTCAGAAGCATTATTCTTAACATCACAAATTATCCAAGTCTCTTTACCATACTTTTTGAAGGAAGTCAGAAGAGGCCTAAAATCACTATCACCAGTAATCAAAATAAATCGCTCAATATGAGGATACTGGAAAATCAACTCCACACCACGAGTAATCAACGATATATCAGCACTATTCTTCTTCGATTGCGGAATATGAACCAGCTCAAAACTATGTGCAGCAATCTCCCCAGCAATATTCTTTATATTCCCCTTATTCCAATCAGCAAAAGCAAGTGCATATGACACCTTGCAATCCTTAGCAATCCACTCAACAATCGAATGAACATAACTATCCGACGGCGTTACATTCTCAACATCCCATAAAATCGCAGTCTGTTTCATTTAAACTCCTATACTATATAATTTCATGTTTTGAGCAAAAGAGCAAGAGGGATTTTTCAGGAAGAGATTTTGAAGAATGAGGAAAGAAGTTTCAGAAAAAAAAACAAACAAAGTAGTAGAAAAAAAACAAACAAAGTAGTAGAAAAAAATACAAAAAAAACTGACTGGGAAATTTTCTCAGCCAGTTTTTTACCCAACAAAAGGTGCTGATCTCTCAGCCACCTCGTGTTTATTTATTTGCTCGGTAGACTTGAATCTTATCAATCTGCAGATCTGTGTTGAATTGTTCGAATTCTAGAGTATTAAGATCTATAGAGCCACCGATAATTTCATAGAAATTCTTCACTCCAGTAAAATATAAGTAATCATCCGAAGCTGAAAAATTTACAATTGTCAAACGGTCAGCATCTGGAACATTCTTTAATACATCTATGAAATCGTTTGAACTTTCATCCAACATACTACACATCAATATTTTACTCGAACCAGGATCATCACCGTCTATACAAAAGAAAAGATTATTAGAAGAGCTAACACATTTTGAAGGAAAGAAAGGATCTAAATTCTCATTTTCCAAAATTTTCAAGACTGAATTATATATAGAGATGCTCTTAACACCATCAGAATCAAACAACTTAACAGGAATGCTAGCTATATCAAGAGACCATAAAGAACCTGAACTATCGTAAACAAATGAATATTTATCTCGGTCAAGAAGTGCAACCCCTTTAGATGAAAAATAATTCTTCGTTCTCATTTTTTCGATAGAATCAAAAACTTCTTCATATTCCTTAATAGAACCTTCAAACCATCGACTTTGAGAAACAGCATCCAAGGCTTTTTGCCCACTCTTCCCATCAAAAGATATATCAGAATAATCCAGATTATTCTTAAACTGCAGATTCAAAATCTTATAGATTTCATATGAACTCTTTTCTTCTATCGCATAACTCATGTCAAAGCCGTATTTTTCAAAACTTTCAATAAAAGCAATCGAATCAGATCCAGCTATATCAACTAAAGGTTCGTCACCAGAAGTTGAAAAAACAACTCTAACCCTGTTAGCTCTTGCTGCTTCAACGATATCTTCGTGAGATATAGTGATCCCACTTTCACCACTCCCTCTTAGCTTCCCAGAAGACTCATGTAAAGAATACCTGAAATAAGCCTGCGAGCCCTCTACTGTTACAAAAAGAGTCTTTTGCAAATATTCAACATCTACAAAATGTTTTTTCGCTATTGAAAGATTCGACTGTGCAAGAAAAGGCTGTCGATCCAACGACCAATCATCATTAATAAAAATCTGTTCAGCCCCCATAAAGATGGAATTACTGTCTTTTGAAAATAAATATGGATAGACTTCAAATTTTCCATAATTTATTACAGACTTATAACCGCTGCTAATAGTCTTTGTATCATACAAATAAATAAACTTCTCGCTATTTGCACCAGCATCGCCAACTTTCCCAGATAGAATCATTTTTTGAGAATCAGGCGAAATAGCAAATTCGTCTAAGAACAAGTTTTCTAACTCTGGAGTTAAGCGAGAGATTTGACCAGTCTCTATAGAATACTTTCCTAGTCCAGAATGATATTTCTCACCACGATATGTATACAAAAAATACAAATCTCCACTGGCATCGAACTGAATATAACTTTCAATTCTAGCTTCCGGACTTACAAATGCAGAGAAATCATATAAGCACTCTAAAAATCCTCCTGAAGGACTAGACTCAAATGGAAAAACCGACACAACATCGCCATTGCCTCTAATTCTGACAAATCTAGAAAATCGGACATCTCCAATAGCAACAATTCCAGATTGGTCAAAAATAACAAATAAATCATCAGTGACCGGAGACATAATTACTGCACTAATCTTTGCTTTTTGATACTCAGGAGAGATCTCAAGAAAAGGCTCTAACTTACCACTTTCCATTATCTTTGCAAGCGCTACTGAATCTTGAGATCCTCTAGAATTCTCAGAGCTACCATAAGTAGCAACAGCTCTAACACCTGCAAGATCTACATGCTTTTCAAGAAGAGGATACCCCTCCACAGTCTTAGCAAAACACCCCAACAAAAAAAGCACACATATAAACAAAACAAAATTTCTTTTCATATTAACTCCTATAAAACTCATACAACTACATTTTCTTCTTAGGATTATAAACCTGGATGCTTTTTAATTTACAAGCAGTCTCAAATGGCTTAAACTCTAGCGTATCAATATTCACAGATCCACTAACGACTGTAGAAAAATTAACCAACCCTGTAAAGTACAAATTGCCATCTGATACTGAGAAATCAACAATTTGAAGATTCTCAGAGCTTGGAACATTTTTCAAAACATCTACATAAGAAGAGGAGTTTTGATCGACCATGCTGCACATCAAGATTTTATGTGTTCCTAAAGCTGAATCTTCGCCACTTACTTTAAAGAAAATATTATTCCCAGAAATTTTATAAGGAATAGCCTCTGTCCGATTTGGTTGAGTTTCGATGGCATTTTTTATAGAATCAAAGACCTTAACATCTTTAACTCCAGCGGAAGTAAAGATTCTAACAGGATACCCATAATAATTAGCCCACAAAGCTCCAGATTCATCATAAAAATAAGAATATGTTTCAACAGAATAATTGTGACTTTTAATATTTTTTTCCTCTAAATATGTTATCACCTGAGCAATATCTTCAACACCAAGAAATTCTCTCATGGTCTTAGAACCGGCAAACCATGTTCTTTCGGAAAATGCTTTCAATGCAGCCTCTCCAGTAAGACCATCAAAAGAGATCTCAGAATAATCGATGTCACGAACTAAGCCTCCATTTATAATGTCATAAACTTTATCTGCAGAATACGAATCAACAAAAAAAGACAAATCATAGCCATGAACTTCAAACATATCAAGAAATTCTATCAATTTATCACCGTCAAAAGATACATCTATTCCTGTACGAGAAGAATTTGCATCAGTTAAATCAAAAGTAATTTTGGCTCTTTTTTCACGTATTGCGTTAACTATATCTTCCGAAGAAATATCTGCTCCCGTAACCTCTAATTTTTTATTAGATAAAGAACTTCTATCTAATTGGTATTCTGCATACTCTGTTGAATCTGCCCCTTTTATAGATATCTTGTAAGCTGAAGATTTAGCAAAAGCTCCAAAATAATATTCAGAAGGTAAACTTGATGGTATAATTATAGAAGAATTAGTTGTCCATTCATCCGTTGTCTCATCTATAAAAATCTGCTTATCATTCATATAAACTGCTTTACTATCCTTGGAAAACAGAAAAGGCATTTTATTGCTAGACTCCTCATAATATAGAGAGACTTGATATCCATACCTCATATCATTAGTATCATATAGATGGATAAAAGAGGCCTTATAATCAATCTGACCAGACAATATAAGCTTCGAAGAATCAGCAGAAATAGCAAAAGAATCCAAAGATAGCTTTGAAAGTCGCGGAGTTAATATCTCAATGGAATCTTCATCTAATGAATACTTAACAAGTCCAGATAAATGAGAATTCTTTCCAGGGATACTTGCAATAAAATACATATCTCCATACTCGTCAAATTGAACAAAATCAGTAGGATAGTTATATAAAGAATAGTTACAATATAATCTCCCTGTCGAATCAGAGTCTAATGGAAAAACAGAAAGAATATCTCCACTTCCTGTAACTCTTACAAAATTGGGAAAATTAACACCACCTAAAACAAGACTATTGGAATCAAAAACTAAAAACAAATCATCGGTAGAAGGTGAAACAATTACAGAAGAGATAGGAGGAACATTATCCCCATCAGAAAGATTCTCAAACAAATCAATCAAACGTCCATCTTCCATTATTTTCCCAAAACCTGAAGCTGCCTCAGAGCTTCTCGAAGAATCACTAACCTCGTAAGTAGTAACCAACTTCGCTCCAGACAAGTCTACAAAGTTATCTAACTTAACGTAAACAGATGTCTCTGGTTTTATACAAGCTGAAAACAATAAACAACATAATAAAAAAATCATATTTTTCTTCATAATAACTCCTAATGCCTATAAACCTGAATACTCGAAAGTTCTAAATCTGTTTCAAACGGCTTAAACTCGCCTGTCTTTAAATCAACAGAACCACTAATAACATAGAAAAAGTTAACTAGGCCAGTAAAATAGAAATAATCATCTGATGCAGAGAAGTCGAGAACCTGGATTCGGCTACCCCTCGGAACATTTTTGAACAGATCAACATAGTTCGCAGTTTCATCAGTCAGACTACACATTAAAATTTTATGAGTTCCAGGAGCTTCTCCTTTTTCCTTAAAAAAGATATTATCTCCATAAATATTATACTCAAGATTTCCAAAACCAAAAGAAGATCGATAATCGGAAACAAAATTGGCAAAAGATTCAAAAACTTTTACATTCCTTCTTCCTTCTTTATCGTAGAGTCTGAAGATACTGTAATTAGAGCAAGTCCATAGAGCCCCTGTGCTGTCATAAAAAAAACTTTTTCTCCAGAAATATCCTTTAGCACCTCGAGAACTAATATAATTATTAACAGATTGAACATCGATATTTAAAACCTTACAATAATTCAACCGCTCAGGACTACCAAACCACCTGATTTTTGAGACCGAATCTAAAGCATCCCTTCCAGTCTTTCCGTCAAAAGAAATATCTCTATATTCTAAATCCCGAACTAGCCCAGAATTTGCCATGTCATAAATTTCATCTGGGGTGTATCTTTTAGCTGTAAAATACAAATCATTTCCATATTCTTCAAATTTCTGCAAGAACTCGACTAACTCATCACCTTCAAAAGAAAAACGAGAGGAAGACACGTAATAACTAGTACTATATAAAACGAGTTGAGCTTTCCCGCTTTCAATTAACTCAGAGATTGAACTATAATCAAGGTTGCCTTCGGAACCAGAGGCCTGGAGAGATTTGTCGTTGACTGTCAATTCATAATCAACAAAATCAGTCGAAGAGCTATGTTTTACCCTAAAGATTTTCTTCATATCATCAAATAAAATAAAGGAATCATAGTAGTTAACCAGCTCTGACTTTACTGTAAGCGTCCAATCATCGTTAATATAGTAACGGGAACCTAAAGCAAAAAAAGTTCTATTATCTTCTAAAAAAACAGCATTACTAACAGAGACGCCACCATTTCCATAATAGACTACACTCTTATACCCACTCATATCATTTGTATCATACAAGAAAACAAAACCCTTTTTTTCGCCAATCTTTCCGCTTAAAAGAAGCTTAGAAGAATCAGAAGAAAGAGAAAAACCATCAATAGATATTCCCCTCAAATTAGGTGTTATTACAGAAGTCAGTCCTGAATCAATAGAATACTTTACGAGAACAGAACTAGGAAGTAACGCAATGAAATAAATATTTCCTGCATTATCAAATTTCAATCTATCCTCTATACGGAAATCTGAAAATCCTGCAAAAAACCCATAAGGTTCCGTACTGCTACGATCCTCAGGCATAGGCAAAACAGTCATCAAATCCCCATCGGGATTTATCCTCACGATATTTGAAAAATTCATTCCTCCTAAATTTACCACATTGCTAGAGAAAACTAAAAATAAATCATTAGTCACAGGGGACTGAATTATAGCAGTTATTTCTGGCAAATAATTCCCAGCTGCCTCTGCAGATCTAAAAAGAGATTCAATCCTCCCATCTTCCATAACCTTAACCAGACCAAAAACATTTTCTGTGTTTCTAGAATTAGAATCACCGTTACTTACCCCGACCGCTGTTGCTCCCGAAAGATCAAAATGGCTTCTTATGACAGGATAATTAAGTTTATTACTAAAACTATTCGGATCGCACCCAAAGAGCATCAACAATAATGCGATAAAGATAAAATTTTTCTTCATATTTTCTCCTAATTTTCATAAAATATATCATTAAAATCAAAAGTTGTAAATTATTAAAATATATCAAATAAAAAACAAACTGATTTTTTTCTTTAACGCTCAAATTTATTTTAATTTCAGAGTTTCCCATGTTATAATTCTGTAACAAATTATTAGGAGACTTAAATGAAACGTTTATTTTTGTCAATATTGCTGTGTTACATGTTTAATTCAACATTTGCACAGGTTGAATTTTCAAATTTAGTTGAAATTGAACCAACAGACAGTGATCAGCAGATTATTGAGAAGGCAGCTCACATAATCCCAACAAAGATCCAGATGGATTATCTTAGAAATGAATATATTGCTTTTATCCACTTTGGTGTGAATACGTTCAACAGCGTAGAATGGGGTACAGGATTCGAGGATCCTGCTGTCTTTGCACCTACCGCTCTTGATACAGATCAGTGGTGCAGAATTATGAAAGAGGCTGGCATGACACTGGTTGTCCTAACTGTCAAACACCACGATGGTTTCTGCCTCTGGCCAACCCGCTACACCGACCACAGCGTTGCTTCCTCGCCAAACTTCCAGAATGGACAAGGCGATGTACTGCGCGAGTTGTCCAAATCTGCTCAGAAGTATGGGCTCAAACTCGGAGTCTACCTTTCACCAGCAGATCTTTACCAGATTGAGAACCCAAAAGGGCTCTACGGCAATGGCAGTTCATACAGCGACAGAGTAATCCCCCGCCCAGTTGAAGGTAGACCTTTTTCCAACAAAAAAACATTCAATTTCAATGTTGACGACTATAACGAGTACTTTTTAAATCAGTTGTTCGAGCTTTTAACCGAGTATGGTCCTGTTCACGAGGTCTGGTTCGACGGTGCTCATCCAAAACAGAAAGGCAATCAAACATACACCTACAATGCATGGTATACCTTGATCCGAGAGCTAGCCCCTGAAGCAGCAATCTTTGGCAAAGGTCCAGATGTGAGATGGTGTGGCAACGAAGGTGGCCAGACACGACAATCTGAATGGAATGTCATCCCTCTTAACACACACCCAGAGAAGAACTCATGGAACGACCTCGATTGGGATGATCTAGGCAGCCTCGAACAACTTCGCAAAGGCAAATTTCTCTATTATCTCCCAGCCGAGACCAACACCTCAATCCGCCACGGCTGGTTCTACCGCGATGACACCACCCAACAAGTGCGATCCGCAGCTGACATTCTCGACATATACGAGCGCTCAGTCGGCGGCAACTCTGTCTTCATGCTCAACATCCCACCCAACCGGCAGGGAAGATTTTCCCCACGTGATGAAGAGGCGCTAATCGAATCAGGCCGCAGAATCCGCGAGATATACGCAAACAACCTAGTAGATCTTTCACTTTTGGAAAAAAATTTAATTGACTCAGATCTAACAACTTTTTCCCAAGAAAAAGAGATTATAATCCCAATTCAGGCAGGAGAAAAAGTCAACCGACTAGTCATTCAAGAGGCGACCCCAGTCAGAGGACAGAGAGTCGCAGCCTTCGAGATTGACTTCGACGACAACGGACAATGGAAGAACATCTACACAGGAACAACTATCGGCTACAAGAAGATTTCCCGATTCGCGACTGTAGAGACAACTAGATTCAGAGTTAGAATCACAGATTCAAGACTAGAGCCATCAGTCGCCGAAGTGGGCGCATTCTTTGCACCAGAATATCCACCAGCACTCTCGATAAGCAGAAATAGCTTTGGAAAAGTTACAATTACCCCAGTCTCATCATCTTTTTCATGGAAAGGAGAAGGAGTCAACGACAACCTCGCAGGCGTAGAAATCTACTACACACTCGATGGAAGCGACCCAAGCCCCACAAACGGGCAAAGATACACAGGAGCGATAAAACTAGAAGATGGCGGAAGGTTAAAAGCAGCCGCCTACAAGAATGGCAATCCTGGTGCCTTGAGCGAGAAGATCTACGGTCTAGCAAAGAAAAACTTCTCGGTGCGGCTACTACGATCTGCAAAATCACGGATCGGCTTTCTTTTTTTTAAAATGCTAGACAGCAATCCGCAGACAGCATGGCTTAGCCGAGATCCAATGCCAAGCCCAGTTGTCTTTGATTTGAAAAAAGCACGGGAGATCACAGGTTTTGCATGGATGCCACCACAAGGAGTTGCTGGCAATGCTGGAATGGTCAGCGAAGGCTACTTTGAAATTAGCGATAACCTCAAAGATTGGACAAAGATTGACTCATACCAGTTTGGCAACATCATCAATGATCCAAGCCAGAGATTTTTCTACTTTAGCAAACCAGTAACTGCACGCTACCTCAAATGGGTTGCAACAACTGGCGCAGCTGAGAACAAGATCTCAGGTGCAGCCCTGTTTGAAATTCTTGTAACAAAATAGACTAACATACGAAGGTTGGAGGCTACACGCGCGGTAGCCTCTTTTTTTTTAAGGAAAAATCTCATATTAACCAAATATAGGCTATAATATAGAAGAGGGAGGAAAAAATGTCATTTTACAATCTAGAATTCAAGACCACGAGGGGAGAGACAATCCCGTTGAGTAACTTCAAGGGCAAAGTCGTGCTTGTTGTCAATACAGCCACAAAATGTGGACTGGCTGGTCAGTTCGAAGAACTTGAGATGCTCCACCAGAAGTACAAAGACAAAGGGCTGGCAGTAATTGGCTTCCCGTGCGCACAATTCCTCGGGCAGGAACCCGAAACTGACCAGACAGTCGAATCTGCGTGCAAGATTAACTTCGGAGTAACCTTCCAGTTGTCGCAGAAGATAGAAGTCAACGGGCGGCGAACCCACCCGGTTTTTGCCTATCTCAAACAGCAACTACCCGCAGGTCTCTTCGGCAAGCGGATAAAATGGAACTTCACAAAATTCCTCATCGACGCAGAAGGAAAGCCGTTTAAGAGATACGCACCGACTGTAAAGCCTAGCCAGATGGAAGGGGAGATTGTTGAACTATTAAAAACATCCCGGAGCTGAGTCCGGGATGTCGGTGAATGCTACTTTTTCTTAAGAACCTTACTGAGAACGACATCTTTAGCAATCTTCTTTGTGCAGAAGAACCAGTCTTTGCACTCGAGGCCTTCTTCTTTGCCGTCCATTCGGTCTTTAGCTGTGCCGCAAGAACCTGCTGGAGAGATTATAACATCATCACCTGGGCGCCAATCTGCGGGGGTTGCGATTCCGAACTCGTCCGCAGTCTTGAGTGCGATCAAGGCTCGATACAACTCATCAAAATTACGACCAAGGCTTAGCGGATAGTAGATGATTGTTCTGATAATACCCTTAGGGTCGATGATAAAAACTGCACGAACCGCCTTGGTATTGCTCTCGCCAGGCTGAATCATACCGTATTTTTTCGCAACCTCCATAGTAATATCTTCGATCAATGGAAATTTGACCTCAACATCCTTCATACCGCGATACTCAATTTTTTCCTTAATCGTGCGCAGCCAGGCAATGTGACTATACAATCCATCGACTGAAAGCCCGACCAACTTACAATTCGCCTCAGCAAACTGCCCCTCAAGCGTCGCAAATGTCATAAACTCAGAAGTACAAACCGGCGTAAAATCCGCAGGATGGCTAAACAAAATCACCCAACTCCCCTTGTACTGCTCAGGAAAATTTATCTCCCCCTGCGTAGTAACCGCCTTAAAACAAGGCGCCTTCTCGCCAATGCGAGGCATCGAAAACCCAACTTCTTGATTTGATAGTTCCATTCCAGAACCTCCTTACTTTGCCATCAAGTATAGTTGATTTTTTGGGGGAAGCAAGGGGAGGAAGGTTAAACAGCCCTAACTTTCTCAATTGCTAGCGTTTCTTGCTGAGCTTGATAATATTCATTTAAAAACCTAACAACTGAATGACCCACTGCTGTAGCTAAATTTACCGGAACAGCATTTCCAATCTGCTTATATTGTTGAGACATTGAGCCCTCGAAGATCCAATCATCGGGAAATGTTTGAATACGAGCATATTCTCGAACAGTAAAGGGGCGGGTTTCTTCAGGATGGCAACGTTCTGTCTGTTTTTGCGCTGGAGCGCAGGTCAAAGTCAAACTAGGTTCATCCCAGCTAATTCGCCGAGCCATTCCAGTTTTACCACCACCTAAATAAAAACTTTTCAACATGTATTCTTTCTGAATTTCAAGAGGTAAATCTCTCCAATATCCTCCTGGAGGAACTAGATCTAAAATTTCCTTCTTCCTTTTTGGATATTTCTGACCATCTGACTCAGGAACATCAGAGTCATACAACTCACCAGCTTTCAATGCATCTCGCAATGTAAAAATACGACCTTCCGCTTTTGGGTATGTAAAATCTATTGAAATGTCATTTCTGATAGCAACAAGAACTAACCGCTCCCTCTTCTGAGGAACTCTATAATATATTGCTTTTAACACCTGATAAGGCAGGACTCGATAACCTAATTCTTCCAAGACATCAATCATACCATTTAAAGTTTTGCCATTTTCATGACTCAAAAGACCTCGAACATTTTCTGCAATACAAATTTTAGGTTTTATCTCTTTTATTGCCCTTGCATATTCAAAAAATAGAGTTCCCCTAGCATCATCAAATCCCAATTTTTTCCCAGCATAACTAAATGCCTGACAGGGAAAACCACCAGTAACAACATCGATTTTTCCGAAATATGGCCTAAAATCTAAATTACGAATATCACCTTCTACAACATTCCACTCAGGACGATTGCGTCTAAGAGTACTACATGCCCACTTATCAAACTCATTCAACAAGACATGATGAAGCCCTGCCTGCTCCAAACCCAAAGCAAGACCACCAGCCCCAGCAAATAATTCAATTGTGGAATAGTCTCCAAAAGGCTTTTCTAGCTCAGGCTCTGAATCATCTGGGAAATATAGATTCAATTGCTCACAAACCCTCAAATGTTCATCGGTATAAAATCTATATCCATTTATTTTATTCCGCTCAGCAGACAAATGACCAGAATTATCCCACCTTCGCAAAGTCTCTTTAGATACTGAAATTTTTTGAGCAAATTCTTCAATTGAGTATGTTTTCACGATAACCATCCTACACAACATTAGTCATGGTTATTATTTTACTCTAAATTCTTTTTTTTTACTATATTTTTCTTGAAAAATCTAACCAATTTCAAAGTTATCAAACCCCTCGTATCTTGAAAAAGAGAGCAAGAACAAACTTTTCAAAATACTTGGAGAAATAACCTCGAGCTCATCATAAACTGTATTTATGATTTTACCACCCCCAAACTCAACAAGAACATCATCCAGAATAATTGGCAATTTCTCACACAATAGCCTAAAAGAATTTGGAACACCTGTAACAATATCATAAAATTTATCAATAGATATTCGTCTAATTTTTTCATGAGAAAATTGACTACCATTTAAAGAGGTTACCCAAACAATATCCTGAGATTTTTTTGCAATAACTTCAACAAGATAACAAGTCGCTTTATCATTTCTAAGAATAGTATTTTGCATTGTCATGTATGTTTTTTGTGCAGATGAAGAGTTCATGGTATTATGCTTATTCTTTAACTCAACAAATATATTTTTTTCAAGATTCACAACATCATAGCCAGACTTTGGAACTGACCAACCATTACCAAAGTATTTAAAGATGTTCTGATGAAAATATCCAATTTTATTTGAATTTGTCTTATCTATTTGGCGAATACATTCACTTTCAATGATCTCATTAAAATTTTTTCCATAAATTTTGGAATCAAAAGTCAATTTTATTGGGTCTACAATATTTTGACAAAACTCTGATAACGAAATAGAGTATCGATACTGCTCTACAGTCTCTTTTACATGTTTATAAATATCTTTATCTGAAATAAAACCTAAATTATACACTTTCTCCCCCCTCATTCCAACCAATTCTACAACTAAAATTCAGCTTAGTCAATTACACCCGCCAGCAAGCAACCTCACGCCCATCGCTGACCTTCTTCAGCTGAGGCTTCTCGGTTCGACACTTGTTGTCAGCGTAAGGGCAGCGGTTGAAGTATGGACAGCTGTGCAATTTCTCGAGCTGGGAGAGTCCCTGATTGGACGTCTCAGTGAAAAGCGGAGTCCTGCCTGGCATGGAGGAGTAGAGGAACTGTGTGTAGGGATGCAGTGGCTTAGTTGAAATCTGCTCGGAAGAGCCTAGCTCGAGGATGATTCCGCCGTACATGACTGCGATTGTGTCGCAGATGTAGGAGACAACGCTGAGGTCGTGGCTGATGAATAGCAGGGTCAGGCTGAGTTCCTGTTTGAGGTCGGCGATGAGGTTGAGGATTTGGCTCTGGATTGAGAGGTCTAACGCAGAGACAATTTCGTCGCAGATCAGGATTTCAGGGTCAAACATCAGGGCCCGCGCGATGGAGATTCGCTGCCGCTGCCCCCCGGAGAAGTCTGACGGCCGCTTATCAAAGATATTCGACGCCATACCGATGAGGCTAAAGATTTTTTCCGCCTTTTTCCTTGCCTCCTCCCGGCCTTTCCACTGTCCAGAATATTTATATCCGGAAAAAAGGATCTCTTCAATCGACATTCGCGGGTTCAGCGATGATGCAGGGTCTTGAAAAATATACTTTACCCGATTGCCAGACTCTTTTCTAAATTTTGATAACCGAGTTTCACTGTCAAAAAGAAAATTTTTCTCGGTAAGGTTAAATTCCAAGCGACCGCTGTCAATTTTATAGGCACCAGCAATCAAGCGGGCTAGAGTCGATTTGCCGCTGCCAGACTCACCCACAATCCCGAATGATTCGCCTTTTTTCACAGAAAGCGAGACATCATCAACCGCGTAGACTCGCGACTTCCCCGACGTGAAGAGTCCAGCCTTTAATTTGAAACTTTTCGAGAGATTTTCAACACGAATAATCATTGATGCCTCCTGAGTACACACCTGTAGTAGTGGCTAGAATCGCCAGCCTGCACAAATTCCGGGATTTTCTGGCTGCAAACTGCCTCGGCAAACTTGCACCGTGGCGAGTAAGGACAACCCGACGGCGGATTCTGCGGATCAGGAACAGCCCCCTTGATAGTGTAGAGCCTCTCCTGCTTATAATTCTGCCCATCCTTCGGCATCGCAAGAAGCAAATCCTCAGTGTAGGGCGATAAGGTTTTTCCAAGAACCTCATCCTTAGGCCCCTGCTCAAGGACAATCCCGCCATACATCACGACAATCATATCAGAAACATCTGCAACCAGATTTATATCATGCGAAATGAAGATCATCGCCAACTTCCGCTTCGACTGAAGCCCCTTCAGTAGCGCAATAATCTTGCTCTGCGTCGTAACATCCAGCGCAGTCGTCGGCTCATCAGCCACAAGAATCTCCGGATTATTCGCCAGCGACAAGGCAATCATAATCCGCTGCAACATCCCCCCGGAGAACTGGTGCGGAAAATTCCTAAGCCGCTGTTCCGGGTTGCTAATCTCAACCATCTCAAGCAGTTTTACCGCCCGGTCAGTCACCTCCTGCTTCGAAATCTTCGGCTCAACTAGCCTGAAGGTCTCCTCAAAGCACTTATATATAGAAAAAATCGGATCAAACGACAGCGACGGCTCCTGCGACACAAGCCCCAGCGCCTTCCTGCGATATTCAACCCTCCGCTTCGCAGACAATCCAGCCAGATCCTCCCCGCGGTAAAGCACCTGCCCGCTCACGCGTTTATTCGGCTCATCGAGGGCAAACAAACTCGAAGAGGTTACGCTCTTGCCGCACCCACTCTCCCCGACAATCCCAATCACCTGCCCCGACTCAAGCCTCAAATCCACCCCGCGCACAGCATAGACTGGCTTGGCAAGATGGCCAAAGGTAACATGCAATTTTTTTATCTCGACAAGAACATTATTTTCCATCTACAACACCTTTTTTCCCTTTAAAAAAACCAACAACCCTTGCCACAAGCCACTTCACTCCGCGAAGAATCCTGGATTCTGGTCGCTTAGGCTGAATATAGTAGGGATCTGACAAATCACGGATTAAATCCCCGATAAAATTGAACGAAAGTGTCGTAATCATCAGCAGGATCAGCGGAATTATCAGCCACGGAAAATCCAGCAGATTATGAACCGATACAGCCTCACGGTTGATAAGCGATCCCCAGCTAACAGCAGGGTCAACAATACCAAGCCCAAGATACGACAAGGTTGTCTCACCAAGGATAAAACCCGGAATCCCTAGGGTCAAAAGCACGACCAGAAGCGAAGTAGTCTGCGGAATAATAAATCTTACAATAACAGCAATAGTTGGAACACCCTCAAGCCGTGCATTTGTAACAAAATCCTCCCGCTTGATACTGTGAACCATTCCACGAATCATTCTCGCAAGACCTGGCCACCCGACAAAAGAGAGAATCACAGTAATAATCATAAACGAAAGCCCTGAATCCATCTTTGACGAGAAAATTGTCCTGAGCAGAAGAATCAAATACAAACCGGGAATCAAAATAAAAAGTTCAGCAAGACGCATAAGCAGCCAGTCGATAGTCCCGCCAAAATAACCGGCAATTCCACCAATAAGGATTGCAAGAGCCATCGAGATAGCAATAGCGACAAGCCCTATCGTCAGAGAAATTCTCGAGCCATAGACAACACGAGAGAAGATATCACGCCCAAGGCTATCAGTTCCAAATAAGAAAACCGGGATAAACTCCCCGCTAGGGGTCTGCGTCGTGAACAAATGAACATTTCCTGGAATAAATCCCCACATTTTATACTTTTCACCACGTGCAAAAAGCCTAATCTTCTGATGCTCTCCCACAATACGCACATACTCGCGGCTGATAGGATCTGCTAACTCACAATTCTGAACTTGCAAGCCGAATCCCAGCTCCTTCGAATAGAGCCTAACTAACGGCGGATGGTTCGAATAATCCTCAAACTTCCGTGTAGGTGAATATGGCGCGATAAATTCTGCAAAGATCATGCAAAAATATAAGACAGAGAGGCTGATCACCGAGAGCAGAGCCATAGGTCTTTTTTTCAAACTTTTAATAAATCTTCTCATTCTTTACCATACCTTATTCGCGGATCTATGAGGGCTAGAACAATATCAGAGACTATCATTCCCAACATGACAAGAAAGCTGATAAACATCAGATTCGCCATCACAATATTGTAATCCTCCTGCTTTACCGCCTCAAATGTAAGATTACCAACACCAGGATATGAAAAAATTATCTCCATCAACAGTGAGCCTGAGAACAAGTCCGCAAAGAGATTAGCACTCGAAGTAACATAGGGATTCAGGGTATTGCGAAAGGCGTGAGAAAAGACAATTCGCTTCTGACTCACACCCCTTGCCCGAAGTAGCCGTGTATATGGCTTGTTCAGCTGATCTAACATTGTCGAGCGGATCATCCTCATTGTCCCACCAACACCAAGCAGAAATGCTGCAAACAAAGGCCCTGAAATATGGTGAAGATAATCAAAGATATACAGAAAACCTCGCTCAGAAAATGTATAATCAGGAATAGCCTTACTAGGAAAAATCCCAGTCTTAAACCCGATAAACTGTATCAGAATCAACATAAATAATCCTGGAAACGAGTGAAGAATCAGAGCCCCCGTAGTAGCGTATCCATCGATACGACTCCCAGCCTTTGAAGAAAAGTAAATACCAATAACAAAAGAGAGAATAGTAACCACGAACAAGGCAATAATATTGAAAGTAACGGAGAATCTCATAGCAGGACCAAGAAGCTCAGCAACAGACTCACCAGTTGTAATTTTTCTTCCAAGATCTCTGCGAAGAATAACATCACCCAGCCACTTCATATACCTGACAAAGAAATTATCATTCAAGTGAAATTCATCCTTTAAGTCCTCAATCTGCTTTTCTGTCAACACATTATCAGTTCCAGCCTGCCCGCCCTGAGAAAAAGAAAGCTTAGCAGCATAATCATCAACCGCATCCCCCGGAGTCAAGGCCATTAACCCGAAGACAAGCAAGCCCAGCAGAAACATCATCAGAATCATGGTGGAAATTCTAGAAGCAAGAAAGAAGGCAAAAGGATGCCTCACTGAAAAAGGCTCTTTTCCACCAGAAGAGACTGCAAATCTTATTTTTTTTAAAAATTTACTATTTTTCACCTTTTGCATCCTTTAAATAAAGGTATTTAACCTCAGAAAAGAACCACTCGCCCTCGTTAAATGCATCAAATCTTACATTCCCAACCTTAGTATTGAAAATCCTGAATCGACCCGGATAGACAAGATAAAATAGAGGTAACTCTTCAAGAATTATCTGCTGATACTCATCCCAGATAACCTTAGCCTTATCCTTATCAAGGGTCTTTGAACCTTTGTGATAGAGATAATCTATCCGCTTCTCCCAATCTGTAGCAGGGGACTCCTGCAATGGATACCAGAGATGGAGATTTCCACTAGACTGCCAGATATTTGAACCACTTATAGGCCAGAAATTAGATCCACCAAAGCTAAGCAGACAGGCTTCCCACTTGTAAGTTGAAGTCAAAGAATCTATAAGTGTGTAAAAATCAACAGGCCGTAGAACAATCGTAATCCCAACCTTCTTAGCCTCATCGACAAAGATATTCAACATATTAGTAACCATCTCATTCCCCTCACCATAGGCAAGATCAAATTTCACTTGATTACCATTTTTATCATACATCAAACCATCCTTGCCTTGAGTTATTCCAATAGAGGCAAGTAACTCGACAGCACGGGAAAGGTCATAGAGATACTCAAGCTGAATATCAGGATTATACATATAATTTGCAGGCGCAAAGAAATCCTTTGCTGGCTCGCCAAGACCTCTATAGATAGTATCAACAACACGTTCTCTATTAAAAATACAAGACATTGCCTGTCTGAACTGCTTCTTTGTAAACCAGTGATAAAAAGGCTCATCCTTATTCACAGGATTCTGATTAAAGCTGATAAAAGGAGAGTTCATAGCTGCCCCACCTGAATAGATAACATATTTATCAGGATACCCCTCCTGCAAATCTAAAAAATAGTCAAATCTATGTGGCGGAACCCCTACCGTGAATATTTTACCTTTTTCAAACTCATCAATAATTGCATCCTCAGATGACATAAATCTAATATCTATCTCATCAAGATATGGCAATGCATTACCCCACTCATCCTTCTGATAGAAGTAAGGATTGCGCTTCAATGTCATTCGCCTGTTTGAAATATACTCTTCTATATAGAAAGGACCAGCCGAAGGTAACTGCTTCGTATCTGAACCAATCCCAAAAAGAGCCTTGACCGCCTTAATATCCTCATTCGCAGCAATCTGCTCCTGCGTAAATCCAGATTTAGCCGCCTTATAGATAAATGCAGGCGCAAAATTCATATTAGTCGATAGCATAGGATTTTCCACAACCTGAGGAAAGATAAAAATAAAAGATTTCTCATCAAGGACATACCCCTCAATCTTTGACATAGAGCCATCAGGCATCTGCATAAAATTCCCTGCATAACCGATATTCTGAAATCTCGGATCCCCGACAATCTCATTATACCAGAAGATAGCATCCTCAGCCACAACAGGCCTAGTCTCTCCGCTCTCAGGAAGATACCACACTGCATCATCCCGAATAGTATAGACAATACCAAGACCATCAGAAGGAATAGAGTTTATAATCTTTCTCTGGACAGAATCATAATTTTTACCAGACAAGAACTTATTCTTATCGTCAACAATCTCATAACTGGCAATATCATCACTCCACGAGCGAAGATTAGGGTCATATCCAAGTAAATATGGATAAAGCAATGTGAGAATATTACTAGTAGTAGCATCTGAAGGATTAGCCATATTCAGAGTCTTAGGCGCAGGATCTAGAATCATACGATAACGCCCGCCATAGAGACCCTCTTCATATGCAACAGAAGTCGGAACACTCAAAGTACCTTCCAGAAATCTCTGCGTATTTGCAGCTCGTTCAGCATCAAGCTGATCCCTGTCAACCTGCTTCTTAGGACCCGAACAGCCTACAAGCAAAGAAAAAACAATTAAACAATAGACAATTTTCATAGCTAATTTTACAACGCATATTTAATTATTTCAATATAAAAAATCCATGATATAATTATGCAGGGAGATGTAGATGGATTTTGATCTTATTATAATTGGCGCTGGGCTTGCTGGATGCTGTGCAGGAATTACTGCCGCACAGAACAATCTCAGGACAGCAGTCATCTCAAAGGTTCATCCCCTGCGCAGCCACTCAGTTGCAGCCCAGGGCGGAATAAACATTCCAATTGACGAACAAGACATAGAGCTCCATATCAGAGAGACACTTGCATCAGGCAGCGGAATTGCTGACGCAGATGCAGTAAGTTTTATAGTAAAAAATGCCCAACAATCTGTGGAGTTTCTCCAGAAGTGCGGAAGTCTGCTCCAGATTGAGCAATCAGGCGAACTTGCCCGACGCAATTTCGGCGGACAGAAGGTGGCTCGAACCTGCTACTACAAAGATAGAACCGGCCTCAGCCTCCTCAACACCGCATACGAACAGGCGCTGCGAGCCGGCGTGCAATTCTTCGACGAGTGCGAAGTCTTTGACATACAGCTCAAATCTGCTGAGAACAATCTCCACACAATCAAGACGTGGAAGAAAGATAAAGGAAAAATTTTAAACTTCACAAGCGAATTTCTGCTTATCGCTAACGGTGGCTATGCTGGAATCTACCCCCGCAACTCCAACTGCCTCGGCAATATCGGAAATATCCAATCGATACTCTTTCAGAAAGGCATCCCACTGATAGATCTGGAATTTGTCCAATTTCACCCGACAGGACTCACCCGAAGCGGAATACTCCTCTCCGAGGCTGCCCGCGGCGAAGGTGGCTACCTGCTCAACAGCCAAGGCAGACGATTCATGACAGATTATGATGAGCGGGCAGAATTAGCACCGCGCGACATTGTTGCCAGAGCAATCTTTACCGAGATAGAGCAAGGCCGAGGTGTCGACTCAGGCGATGGAAGAAAGACAGCAGTCCACCTGGATCTGCGCCACATAAGCAGAGATAAAATTCTGGAGAAACTCCCCGAGATATACGACCTGGTTCTCAACTTCACCGGCAAGGATTTGTCGCAAGAACTAATCGAAGTTGCCCCGACTGCACATTACTCGATGGGCGGGCTCCCAGTCAACGCCAACGGGCAGGTTCTCGGGCCAAGCCTCACCCCCGTCGATGGATTATTCGCAGCTGGAGAGGCCGCGTGCATGAGCCTTCACGGCGCAAACCGCCTCGGCGGCAACTCACTGCTAGAGACCATCGTCGGTGGATTCCTTGCCGGTAGCTCAATCTGCCTTTCCAAGAAAAAAGCAGATCTCACGACACCGCTACTCCCCTCGCTCACGCTAGATAGATTTCTTGCCGAAGCAGAGAAAACCCGCCCCGAGGGCAATGGAATTTTTTCTCAGAAGGAGAACTGCAATCTCACCCTGCCTCAGCTCACCACAATTCTAACACAGTTCCCGGCGCAAGAGTTCGCGCAAATTGCTCCAAACTTTTCATTTATTATAGAAGAAATCAAGCAAAGTCTCGCCAACGGCGCTGGGATATTCCGCGACCAAAGCCGACTTGCAGACTCAGCTTCGAAGCTGGAGAGAATAAACGCCAGCATAAATCAAATTTTTTCCCAGCTAGAAGAGAGAGCTACCGCAAAAGCATCAACAGACACAACAAGCAGGCAATCCACCGACAGCCTGCTCGCGCAACCCTACCTTCCAGCGGCACAAGAGCTGCTTGACCTACGCTGCCACCTGATCCTCTCACAGCTGATAATCGAGAGTGCTGACGCACGCAAAGAGTCGCGGGCAGCCCACCAGCGCAGCGATTTCCCGACAACCGACACGAATTTTCAAGCCCACTCGCTGATCTACCTCGAGGGCTCGAAACTCATGATAAAATACACCGGGGTGAACAATGGACAAGAATAACAAGACAATGCCAACTACCACACAGTCAACAATCAATACACCACAGGCTGTCAGCCATACACAAGAATCAGCAACACGCGAAATAGTCCTGCAAATCTACCGCTTCGACGGCAGAAACTCGAGATACTCGCTAGTCAAGGTTACCGCCGCCCCCAACGACTCACTACTAGACATTTTCCACAAGGTCAAAGCCACAACTCTCCCCGACTTTGCCTACCGCTACTCATGCCGCCACGGAATCTGCGGCAGCTGTGCAATCCGAATCGACAACATCCCAGTCCTCGCCTGCAAGGCACGCCTGCGCGACTACCTGCGCCCCGGCACAACCCATCTACGCATCGACCCACTCGCACCGCAGCAAGTCCTTCGCGACCTGATCTGCGACGAAAGCTCATACCGCAAATCGATAGAGACCATTATCAAGCCATATATAATTAATTTTTTAGGAAAAAACCTTTGTCCACCAGCTGCCACTCCACCGACGAAGCAGCCCCACCGACAAATTGAACAATCCATCTACGCGGCTGCAAGTCTCCAGGAAATTCTCCCCGACCCTGATCTTCTCAAGAACACAGAGGGCTGCATCAACTGTGGAATCTGCTACTACACCTGCCCCGCAGTTGTCGAAGGTGAGTTCCCAGGACCAGCCGCTGCAGCAAAACTTTTCAGGTTCACAGTAGATTCTCGCGACAACTGCTACTCAGAACGGCTGAAATTAGCAGACCAGCTACTATGGAACTGCGTAAAATGCATGAAATGTGTCGAACTCTGCCCGCGCGGGCTAAAACCCTACTATAGAATTCAGGATTTACTCAATTCAGCCTACTCGAACAGGCTGAATGAACATTCAAGCGACCTCTCCCACGCAAAAGGAGTCGAAGAGTCTATATTCCTGACTGGTCAGCTCAACGACATCTACGTCGGTGCACGAACATCGATTTTTACATTTATAAAAATGCTCCCCACCGGAATAAAATCCGTGCTCAAGGGGAATTATAATTTTTTTGCAATATACAAGGTAAAAAACAAGCGATCAATCCGCAGACTTCTGAAGCGAGGTAGCAAAAATGAGCAATAAAAAACCAACTAGCACGGCAAGCAGCGCAGCAATCTCTCCACGATATGTGATTTTCCCAGGGTGCGTACCTTCGGTAGCTGAACGCAAAGTGCTGCGCGACTTTTTCCGCGTAGCAAAGCGGCTAGCAATCCCCATCATCCAGGAAAAAGCCTTCTCCTGCTGCGGCGGCGCTCACCTTCAGGACATAAGCGTCGAGAAATCGCTGCTGCTCAACGCCCGCAATCTCGCACTAGCCGAACAGTCAGGCGACATCCTCATCACAATCTGCAATACCTGCCAGTTAAGCCTGCTAGAATCCAAGACCTACCTCGACAAACACCCGCAGCAGCTGAAAGAGATAAACAACATCCTAGCCGCCGAGGGGCTCCCTCCCTACACAGGAAAGATCCAGATAAGACATTTTCTCTACATTCTCTATGATTTTATCGTAGCAAATCCAAGCCCTGCCATACTAGAAAAAATCCAGCAGGCGCCGCAGCAGAAAATCTACCCATATTACGGCTGCCACCTGCTGCGACCATCCTGCATGAACCAATCACAGCAAGACGCAGAGGAGACCTGGTCGCCGCAGATCTTCACCCAGCTGATAGAAGCCTGCGGAAGTGAAGCTGTAACCGGGAGACTAAACCTCGACTGCTGCGGCTTCCACCGCGTCCTAACCACCCCCCGCACCAGCACCAGCCTCGCCCAAGCCATCACCGACGAGGCAATTGCCCTCGAAGCCAGCACGCTCCTGACCACCTGCCCATTGTGCAAATTCTCACTGTCGCTAGTCAAACAATCGAAGGTGAAGATCCTCCACGTCGAAGAGTGGCTAGCACGGATGCTCAAATGAAACTATGTGGATAGATTTTTTTAAAAATTTCTTTACTCGTCTGCTAGCTCAATTCTTTTAAACTCTTGCTCAAATTCCTCTACTGTGGGTAAAGAGTCTTTAAACTCACGTGGAAGTTTTTCTATTACCTGATATTCACTAACACCAATAGGATTGCCAATTTTCTTTAATGAGTATTCTGCAGTGATTTTGTCTTTAGATGTGATGAAGTAAGACATTTCTACTCCATCCATTTTCCAAAACGTTCTTTACGTAAAAAGTAGCTTCTTTCGTTTCTTTACATTGTGAAATAATTACAATATTACTACCCCAAGGGATTTGCACTAATTGGGCAACAACTTGTTGCCCAATTTCATCTTTACTCCAAAACAAGAACCATTGTCTTACATATTTAAGATTTCTTTCAGAAAAACCACTTACCTCAGGAAATGCTTTTTTTAAATCTTTGCTCAAATTCTTCAAGAAATTGCTTCCCCATTTATACTTTGTCTGCATATCCACAATATCGTTCCCAAGCCCCCAATAGAAATTTAAAAGCTCTCTATTTACAGAAATACTTGCCTTAATTTGCGAATTTCTAAACTTTAACTTTAAATCAGCAATCCAATCTCTGTACGCTGCATTATCAATAAAACTTTCAATAATACCTCCGCACCTTCAAAAATTATACCATGAAGATATTATTTCAGCCTTCTCGACAATTCAGAATTTAAATATTTTTGAATTTTTCTGAAATGCCCAACAGCTAGACGTGAGGCGAAGATGCTTAAATGAAAATCATTTGCTATATCTAAAATTTTCAGATATACTAAAAGCGATGAACAAACTTTTATTGTCAAACAAAACAGAATTACTCTCCTTATGCAAACAATTCAAAGTAAAGAGCCTCTATGTCTTTGGCTCCATACTTACTGAAAATTTTTCACAGGAAAGCGACATAGACTTCATTGTATCGTTCGAAGAGATTCCAGAGATTGAATATTCAGATTTTTACTTCGGACTCAAAGAAAACCTGGAGAAAATACTCAAACGCCCCGTCGACCTCATAATCGAAGAGACAATAACAAATCCCTACCTCTTTTCAGAATACCAGGAAACACGAGAGAAACTATATGGATAGAAAAGTTTTGAAATTACTTTATGATATCAAACTATCTATCGAATCAATAAATGACTTCACGAAAACTACTGTATCATTTGAAGAATACACCAGTAACAAGCTTTTAAAACGAGCAGTTGAAAGAGAGTTTGAAATAATAGGTGAAGCCCTCAATAATTCAATCAAAATTGATAAAAATCTGAAGATAAACAACTATCAAAAAATAATCAGTTTCAGAAACTACCTAATACACGGCTACTCAGATATTTCAGACAAAGTCGTCTACAGTATCATACTCAAGGATCTCAAACTTCTCGAAGATGAAGTTACGAACCTGCTAGGCACGAACAAATAAACAATCGAAGGTG